>CAZKOK010000025.1:3324-14900 GCA_964554355.1 uncultured Spirochaetia bacterium
ATGAAAAGAAATACTATGCGCATAATCTGACGGAAGAACAGCAGGTCCGGGAATTGTTCGAACGCTGCAAAAAATCCGAAGTTACGATCCTTCTGACGGGATGGAAACACCTTGTCGACAGGTTCGGGTTCACCCGCCTGCACCGGATCGCCCAGGACTCAAACCGGCTTGAATCGGCAAGCTTCGATGATTTCGTCTGCAAAGTAAGGAGCATGATACATGAGCTGTCCGAAAAGAAAATCTGAAAGCTCCTTTTCCCTGAATAATACCAAATCCATTAATTTCCTCATTTGTTTTATTTCTTCAATGGATAATTCCGGTAATTCATCCTGATCGTTTGTTACAATATCAGCAACGAAATTTATATTGTTGCCTATATTATCTACATTATTCTTTATTGTGTCCTTTAAAAAAGTAAATCCGCCTAAAAACTTTAAACTCGTCAGGAATTCCCAGTTTGTTTTCATCTGTTTTTTAAAAGAATTCCAATTGATGCTTAAATATTCCTTAAAGTATAGTTCATTTATTTCTGAGTTCAAGATGGGAAAAACTATACTGCTTACGTTTGTTTCATCCATTAGTTTATTATAATATCTTTTACCCAGGTAACTTTGCCTTCAGTATCAAGAAAGCCCTGTTCACCATTCAGCCATACTTCTGCTAATCCATTATGAAACGATTTTGCATCATCAAATTGGGGCTTAACTAAAATTTCACCTATGTAAGTTGATTGAACTTATTATATGCCATACTTTCAGATTTACCATTTGGATGGTTTATGACTGTTATGTTTCTGTTTTCATCATATAGATAAGAAGTAGTATTTCCTGATCTGCTTCTGCTGCTTAGCATATTATTATTTTCATCATAGGTCTTTTCTTCATAGCTTCCATCAGAATATTCCACCTTTGTTTCCAGGTTTCTTTCATTGTAATAGTGTCTGGTAGTTATCCCGTCATAATCCGTAACAGTAGTAACACAGTTCACAAAATCGTATGACTGATATTCTCTGTTGCCTTCTTCATCTTCATCCCAGGTCTGGACCATTCTTCCGTCAATTTCTTCATAATTGTAGTATCTGCTGCTTCCGTCAGGCTTTTTTATTTCGGTGAGTAACTGACCGTTATAAAAGTAAAGTGTTGGATCTCCGTCTCTGTCTGTAACTTTCGACAGTCTGCCCTGACTATCATATTCATAGTAGATAGTCTGGCCTAATGGATCTGTAACATCGCGGAGCTGGCCGTTTAATATAGTTACATCAATCTTCCTGCCGAAATCATCAACTGTTTTTTCAATAACAGAGCTTTGACTGAACAAAAGCGCCGGGAAAAATAAAAATAATAAAACCATAGTTACTTTCTGACTATTCATTAATGATAACTCCCGCCGAAACTGAAATTGACGACAACCACTCGATGCTGCCTTCCGATAAAAGTATGGTGCCAGATGCAGATGGTGTAATCGTAAATGACATATTCCCGCCTATTTTGAAAATCTTCACAGGAAACATAGTTCCCATATTAATTGCAAAATCGAGTGCATCCTGAGAAAAAAACAAAGCCAGAAAATCAGCATAAAATGAAAAGCCTAAAAAAGCAGTGAGTTTTATGTTTTCCAGGCCTATTCCAAGCACAGGACTGTCAGTCCCTTAAACAATACGGATGAAACAGCATTTTCCCGTGATCCGCTGTACTCATATCCATAATAACCTGTTCTCAGATAGACCGGAAAACCAATCAAAAGGCTTGAAACCGATAATATAAAACTGCCTTCTACCAGCAAATCTTCTGTTACAAAAAGAACAAAGAAATTAGAATAGATAAAATTGAGATTAATAATTACATACGGATGTGAAAATGTTATCCGGCCATTTGCACCAAGACCATAATTATAGTTCAGGTCGTTTGACCGGAAACTATATCAGAGAACTGACTTCCGTATAAAAGAAATGAAGCCGGCGATATATTTACGGCGAAAGATAAATTGTCAAGAGAGATATTGTTTACCGCATCATCTTATGCCTTTTCTTCGGCAGCCTTTTGTTCTTCAATCACTTTCTCTCTTCAATCCTGGCAAGTTCTTCTTCCTGTCGCAGCCGTTCAAGCTCAGCCTGTCTCTCCTGTTCTTCGAGTTCCTCTTTTTCCCTTTTTGCCTGTTCAATTGAGGCATATAAATTCTGGGCCATTGTATTGTCAAGGTTAAAAAGCAATACAATCTCTGCCAAAGCAGGGGCCATATCAAGGTCTCCTTCAAGCACAAATTCCTTGGCCTGCTCAATTATTAAATTCTCTGCAAAAGAAATCTGATCAGCATCATTAAGAGAATTAAGAAAACCTTCCAGATCGCTTGTTTTATTATCACTTATCAGTGTCAGTATTTCATTCTCAACAGCCTGAAAATCCGGGGTTTCCTGACCGAAACTGACTGCAAAAACTGATAACAAAAAAAATATACTTAATCTCCACTTTCCGCACTTCCTAATCAAAAAAATAGATTTTCTTGAATGGCGGCCCAAGGGCGGTGATAATGGTTCTGTGACTTTCTTCCATATTCATCACGGAATACTTACCGGTATCAGAGAAATGGAGCAGCAAAATCGCATTGAATAACTGATATACCCACCTAATTGTCGGATTATTAGTCGGTTTGCCTGCCTGATTAGGAATGGTCAGATTCTGATTCTGAAGAGCTTTTCTGAGTTTTCGTTCAGTAAGTGAATAAATCAGGAGCGATAATCCCATAACCATGATCAGGGCCATGATTCGTTTCGGAGAATTGAGGTAAAGACTTTCAGCGTAAAATAACGGATCCTTCAGAAATCTGAATCCCCGTTCAACGGATACTCCCTGCGCTTTATACACATCCAATAGTGATTCATCCGGTAGTTTTTTCCCATCCAGTTCATTGGTAGCAATAATAAACACGCCTTTCGTTTTCTCTGCTGAAGCAATTGCCTGTTCATCAGAAACAATAGTCCCTTCCAGATACCACTGTTCGCCGACAGGTTCAGCCTGTCTTGAGGGTCTGCCTTTTTTCGCATACTGTTGTTTATTTACAGCTTTGTACTGCAGTTAATGCCATTTCATTTTCCTGGCAAACATAGCTGCTTCCTTCAGGGCATCAGACTCACAAGCAAAACTCCTGTTTGACAGGTGCCAGAAGTTTTTTTCTGCATCAATGTTTTCTTTCTGCACATTATTCCTGAATGTTTGAACTGTTTTTCCCCTTGCTTTCCCGGAATAAACCAGAATCCAGCGTTGTGTTATTCCTGCATATTCGCTTTGCACTGGTAAAATCCGGTATCCTTCGGCTGCACATGGTTGCATTTGCTCAAAATCAAGTTCCCGGATCAAGGTTTTTGCTTCCTTTATGGTTTCCGGAACCCTGGTTACCCATTTGATATCGGTAAGTTCCTGTAATGATTCCCTGGTATACAAAGCACTGTCAGCGACAAAATACGGTAATTGTTTTTGTTTGAATTGCCGGCAATACTCTCTGATGCTTTTGCGGAAGGTTACTTTGTCACTGTCATTTCCATTGAGTACTTCAAGCCATACCGGAATGCTTGATCGATAGGAGCACATCAATGACGTGATAACCTGATTCAGTTCCGGCGCATGGTCTTTCGAAAAACCTTTCGTGATTTTTACTGCTTTCGTTTCTTCGTCTCCATCATATTCACCATACAAACTGAAAGACGTTGAATCGAGATGTACAAATTGATAGTCAATACCGCAAATATTCAAAGCCCTGGCTGTTGTATTATAGAATAATTCTGTTATTCCATATTCATACAAAGCATCCAACGCGGTTCCCAAACTATCATCGTGCAAGTCCGAGGCCTCAATCCCCTCTCCGAGCAACAGTTCCAAAGGAAGGTTTTTATAAAAATGCGGAGTAAGGTACAATGCCCGGCCGGTAAAGCCTAACCCATTGAGAACCATGGCCTGGACTGCCTGTCCGACACTTACCTTTCGCTTCGTTTTTGGTATATATGAATCAATTGTCCAGATCAATTCAATTTCATTGCACATCCCTGCAAGGAGTCCCAATTGGTTCAGTACGGTATTCTTTATATTTTCCATGCCGCCCCTGACATTATTATGGCATAGTTCGTTCAGGATTAATACTAGACAATTGTTAAGTGTTTTTGTTATGAATATATGGATTTTTATCATTTGAAGTGCGGAATATCAGTTAATCTGAATCTCATTAATAATAACCCTCAATATAAACTGAATAATTGTGCTAATTTCAAAACTTCTCCCGTTACCCATGTTTCTTTTACAGACTGATTCTGACAGTAGATATGCTCCAAATCCGGAAAAAAAGGAGTCATGGCATAATCCACATTTCAGTATCTATGGAGCGTTTTCATCAGAATACTCGCATTGTGAATACTCCTTTCCCGGTAAATTGAAAAAGAGTCAATAATTCTGGCTTAACGATCTTTATGCTGCGGTTTCCGCTTCCCGGAAGTAAATATTCTGGAGGATCTTAACAGCAGACAGACAGAGGACGGCCGTCATAAGGACACAATTTACCTTCGTATATCCTTTCACATATAGCTTATCAGGGATAAACCAGTCTTTGAGATGAGAATTTGCTCTTTCCACCGTTGATCGTATATTGTATCTCACTTTTTCACATGGTGACAGGATTCTTATGGAGGACGAACGTCTACTGTTAAAATCTATGATATCGACCCGTCCTTTGCGTTGGATATATGTTCTGATTTGCGGGGCATCATAAGCAGCATCCATCAGGGAGTACAGATAAGTGATTTTGCGCTCAGTCATTTTTTCCATGGGAATAGCAACCTGAGAGTCATGGACATTGGCTCCCGTCACAACGGCCGTTATAGGTATTCCGGAATCAGTTACATCGAGATGGAGCTTATACCCCGGCCAGTATTGGGTTTTCCCTTTGCTGTTTTTCTTGCCGCCCCAGGCACAATCTCTGTTCAGTTCTTTTATTGATTTACCCGGGGATTGGCTCAATTGTTTCGTCAGACGAACATCTTCTTTTGGAGGAATAATTTCTCCTTTCCTTGGGCGTCCCCGCTTTCTTTTGGACTTATTGTCCGTTTTGACATCTTTTTTCTTGTTAACAGGCTTTTCCCGAGCTGATATGGCCGTGGAATCCCTGATTACATGCCCTATGATATGATCTTTCAGGTATTCTTTCACTGTCGCATTATTCGTTTGTTCCATAAGATGGGAACAGGCAATCCTTTCGAAACGTCTTGAAAATGTCGCTTCGCTGGGGATTTTTGTAAAACCGCAAATCTTTCGTAACGACGAGTCGCTATTCAGTTGCAGGATAAGGTCCTTGTTTGTTGTCAATTTGAAAAAAGATTTGGCGATAAAAGCTCTGATGAATGGCTGCAGATAGTAAGCTTTTCTTCCGGTAGCAGCTCGATTTTCCTCAATGACCGGATAAGAAGATTCGATGATACGCAGGATGTTTATAAATAATCGGTGGCTATTTGTCAGATAATCTTCAAATACAACCTGAATATCATATGAAATATCTAAAAGGATCTGAAAACCGCCAAGAATTTCTGTTACACTTTTCATAGATAGAAGCTCTCTTTTCTGTAAGTTTTTTGCTCTTACTCTAATCATACAGGAGATTGGGCTTTCTATCTATTATTCACAAAATCATTTTTGACGAGAGTTTTGAAAGAGGCTCTATTAATAAAATATTAATAAAAACCGTCAGTCAATTATTATATAAAACTATCTTTCCGGCTGCAGTCTCATATCTTTCTTCGCGGCTTTCCTGCCTTTTACTGATTTTTTAATGGCATGAAAAATAAAAAAACCTGTCAGCCGGTATTTTCGGGAGTGCCCGCCGGTTTCATTTAAATAATCCGGGAATCCCGCTGCCCAATAACAGTCTTGATTCCTTTCTTTTATCTGCATGCAGATATACAGCTTCCGGAATTATCCCCCTGAATATGCCGGACCTGTGTGCCATATCGTAAATTGCAGGCTCTCCGGCTCCTCCGGGAAACAGGCCGGAATGATGGAAACGCCATGCAGGGCAGGATATTGCACAAACGGCTGATTTTCTCCGTAATTCCCCTCTTTTTCCCGGACCGATACGGTTCCCCCGTTTTCAAACAGGTTTACCTGGCAATTTGATTTATCTTTACTTGTATTTATTCATGTAATCCCGGCAGGTATCACATAGATACCTGTCTTCGCCGGAATCCAATATTCTTACTTTCCAGTCCATATATATGTCCCGCGCAGACTGCCCCATGGCTTCTCCCGTACTTGACAAAGGCAATCCGGTTGGAAATTTCAGCGCGCCGTCAAAAGGATCAAAACCGCTTCTCACGCTTCTCCTTAGCATGACAGCGGTAACCTTATTTGCAGGTTCCAGCTTTATATGCCTCAGGCAAAGATAACAAAGGCCTGTTTCAACATGTTCAAGTTCCCTGATGATTTTTTCCTTCTTCTTACTCGCCTTTTTAAGCACACCCTCCGGAATTTTATTTCCCCGGTCCTCAAACATGCCGAGGAGCTTTGTGTCGCTGATCCTGTCGATAATTATCTCAAGCACTTCCGCTTCCGTGACATTACTGATGATTTTTTCAAAAAAGAATCGTTCCCTTATCCTTTTTGCCGCAAAGATTCTGACATCCTTTATCGGAGAATGAGTAATCAGTTCATAAAGAGCGGGATTTGCAGTGATTTTATAAGACGCCTGAAGCCGCAGATCCGAAGGCGTTTTTTCATCGCAGGCGATTTCAGACATGAATTTCTGATTTTTGATAAACTGGATCAAAAGCATCCTGAGGTCTTCAAATTCATCGAAAAGGACCATAAGGAAATCTTCTTTCTGCTTTGACACGATATGTTTCTTAACAGTAAAGGGTATTGCCCGGTCTTTCAGCAAATTTCTGACATTCTCCTCCGAAAGCCTGTTTTTGAGAGTACTTATCATCATTTTTACGTTTTTTTCGCTTGTCTCCAGACTGCCGTCATCGAACAGTTTCTGGATTGACTTCCAGTCGCCATGGACAGCCGCAATTTCCAGGATAGTATCGGACTGGTTTTCACCAGCCGTGATTTTTTTCAAAAGACCAGGTTTTTTCCGGGCAAGTTCCCTGATCAACAGCTTCCTGACATATTCATCGGAATGATGCAGATACTCATTCCTGGCAGTATCAATATCGATATCACCGGAAATGATAAGCTCCAGTATCCGCAATGCGATGATTTCCTTCAGTTTATCCGAATCCGCCCTGGCAAGCCAGCCTGTGAGCGTTTTGCGGTTTTTACGGCGTTTTACGACTTTGCATATCGAATCAGTTACGGATTTCGTCTTATCCGATGAAGAGTCATGCCAGACACGAAGTCCGGAAATAAAAGCGGCGCAGGCAAATCCTGCCTTTAAAACCAGAGGGATAATAAGAAAAAGGAAAGGCGCTCCCCCTTCCCCGGGACCGGAATTCGCAGTCAGAAAAAACGGCAGCCTGTTAAGAATCAGCGCGAAGGCAGCCCAGCAGAACAAAATACCGGCAATCAGTTTTAAGCAGGTTACAGCCAGAAAGTGAAAACGGAAAAGTCTTTTTGATACCGACCGGCTTTTCCGGTACCCGCTTATTATTGCCGATACAATTATTGTCTGAATGAAGATAACCAAAACAAACAGGACCAGCCTGACAATACCGCCGAAATTGGCCGCACCCATCCCTAAAAACGACATCGCAAAGGGAAAAACAGAAATACCCACAAGGATAAATGATAAAATAACATGAATTACCATTCTTTTCCTCCGCCCAATTTAAAAATATACTTTGGCAGCGCCAAAACACTGTTATAAATATTTAAATACTCCCGATTTACTTCCGGCAATATTGTTTCATACAAAACAGCTGCTGGCAATGACATTTTGATAACAATTTCATAACAATGTCAGATGACTGCAAACTGTTTCCGGCTGATTTGATATTCAGGGTTGATTTTTTTATTTATTACCCTTTTGTTTTTATGCTATTATTATATATGGCTGATAACCCGTTGATGTTATTAACTGTAAAAAAAGGAGTCCCTTTCAGACGGGGTGAAATATTCAGACTCGATAACAATGAACTGATTATAGGCAGAGAGGCTGATCCTGCCTTGCATAATCTGATCGGTTTTAGCTGCGATTTCATTTCCCGGAAACATCTTAAGCTGTTAAAGAAAAACGGTTCGGTCTATGCAGTTGACATGAACAGCAAAAACGGAACACAGATAAACGGTTCCGGAATAGACGCAAAAAAAGAATACCGGTTAACCGATGGTGATATAATCAGCCTGGCAAACGATGATGTTGTTCTTGAATTCCATGTACTGCAGCAGGATGCTGCGGAAACGCCAAGCGCTCCCGGAATTACCGAAAAGCCGTCGGATATCACTATCAGAATAAATGAATATAAAAAAGAAATAAGCATAAATGACTGTAAAATCGATGTAAGCGGTAAACTGTTCACATTACTTCTGTTGTTTTGCAGCAGCATCGGAAAGGTTCTTGAGCATGATGAAATAAAGAAAGCGCTCTGGCCCGAAAGGAAAAATCTGGAAGAGAACGGAACACCTGTTGCATACGATTATGAACTGCCCAGAATGGTGGAAAGATTACGCGGAAAACTGGGGAAATACAGATCTCTGATTCTCACAAAAAGGACCTTCGGCTATATGCTGGATGAATCATGTATTATAGAGTATTAGAATATGTCCGGTGAATTTACGGCGGATACAATTCCGAAAGACCGCTACAGGATCCTCGAATCAAGGGAAGGCGGAATGGGGGTTGTACTGTTTTGCGAAGATCTGCAGGAAAAAAGAATAGTCGCATTAAAAACTTTTCAGGACAGGTTTTTTTTTGATATCAGGATCCTGGAGAAATTCAGGAATGAAGCCGGTCTCTGGATCGGACTTGGAAGCCATGCCAATATCGTACAGGCATTTCGGCTGGAGGAATATAATCAGCGTCCGTTTCTGGTCATAGAATTTATTCCGCCTGATATATTTTACGGCGTTGATTTAAGGGACAGACTGTCCCGGATGATTTTTCCGATTCCCCTGATACTTGATCTCTCAATGCAGTTCTGCAATGGAATGATTTATATTCAGGATAAATATAAAGAAAGCGGAAAAGTGTTTGTTCATGGCGACATCAAACCTGCAAACATTCTTCTCGAACATAATAATCACCTGAAAATAACGGATTTCGGGCTTGCCGGTATCATTAATGAATTAAACCCTCACCAGGCCTGGGGAACCCCAGAATATATGGCACCGGAAATATTTACCGGCGAAGCAGGTTCCGGCATAAAAACGGATGTGTATGCATTCGGCTGCGTCTTATATGAAATGATCTGCGGCATTAATCCGTTCGCACTAAAAAACGGCGGCCGGTCCGGCGATTTTCCGATACATGGAAAACTCCATGCAAATAAGATACCTTCTGCTTTGTCGGTAAATCGAAAAAAATGCCCCCGATTGCTTGAAGACCTGACCGCCTACTGCCTGGAAAAAGCCCCTGAAAACAGACCTGCCGATTTTCATGCTGTTCAAAAACACCTGGAGGAAATAATTGAATCTGACAACACTTATGGTCCCGTTCTTCTTCACAGAATAAATAACAAAGAAAATGAAAAAAGGAAAATTGAAAATGCGGACCTTTTGTGGCAGGCTGTTTCATTTTCAAAACTCGGCTTGCACAGCGAAGCAGCTGACATCTGTCGTCAGATGCTTGGTAAAAAGCAGGATAATGCAGTACTCTACCGGATATTCTGCATACTCGGTTTATCATGTTCAAACCTGCATGAAAACAACCGGGCCCTTGATTTTCTTTCCCGTGCAATTCAGACATCCGATGAAAAAGAGGAAGCATATATTCTCCGCGGACAGCATTATTACAATACACAGAAATACGAACAGGCACTGAAGGATTATAACAAAGCCGTCAGCTGCAATAAGAATAACGGGCTGACATATTACAACCGGGGAATTTGTTTTATGAGGATGAAAAATCCGGAAAACGCTTTGTCCGATTTCGACAAGGCGGTCGAACTGGGCTTTACAGAAGCCTATACAAACAGAGGAAAAATCCACTTTGAAATGGATAATTACAGCAAAGCCCTGGAGGACTGCAATTCCGCATTGCAGCGTAATCCGCGTAATGCCGCTGCATATACGAACAGGGGAGTCATATACAAACAGACAGGATTGACAGATGACGCTCTTGATGATTTTGATGCTGCGCTTACCATTAATCCGGATTATATCCTGGCCCATTTTCACTCCGGCGGGATTTTTTTTGAACAGGGTGACCTGCCCAAAGCCCTGGAATATTACAAGAAAGGACTTTCCGTAAAGGAATCCGATATCGGCAGTCTTTTCGAAATGAAAACCGATTTTACAAAAGAAGAATGGGACAATGTGCGTTATATGATGCTGCATGACTGCGGCATGATTTATCTGCGGCTGAATAATCCCGTATTCGCCCGAAAATACCTTTCGATGTTTCTTATTCAGACACCTCCTGCATTCAGGCATAGAATTGAAGAAGTAAAAACTTTAATAGAATCATTACAGTAATGCTGTTATGAAACTGTTATCCCGCTGTTATGGTATTCTTCTGTCTGAACAGTTAATATTGGAAAAAAAGGAGGATGATATGGCAGAATATTATTCGTGTTCAAAATGCGGGAAAAATTACAGGATAAGCATTGCTTTATCCGATTACGGAAAAACCGTAACAATGATAAGCTGCCGTTCCTGCGGACTGACAATCTGCGGAAATTGCGGCAACTGGGATCAAATCAAATACAGCAAATGCCCTAATTGCAGAGCCAGTGCCTTATGGGAACAAAACAGCGCAATCCCCTGTTAAGGTGTCAGAAATTTATAATAACATAATCGGAGAAATAAAAATGAAAAACATTATCAGGAAAATCCTTATATGCATAATTCTGTTATTATCTGCGTCAGCCGCATACTCGCAATTTCAGGCCGGTCTGTCCGCAGGAACAGGGATGGGATGGATCAACAACAATTTTATGGACAGCGGAAACAATACCTCTATTAATTATGTTGCGCCTGCAATCGTAATTGAAGGAGAATTTATAATGGATAACATCTATATTAATATGGCCGTTTCCATTCTGGTTGCGCCGCTGTATGCCGGCCTTGGAAGCACAACGATAGGCTTTGAAGACTATGAAACAAACTATGGAGTTGACAGTGCAGTTGTCAACTTCGGAAGGGCCTTCCGTCTTTCGGAAAACCTTGACGCAGGAATTGCGCTTGGATTGCATCTGGCCGCGATATCCCTTTCTCCCTCCGGCAGCGATCCTGATAAGCTTACGCTGGGCGGGGCTTACGGAACAATCGGCATTTCAGGCATTCCTAGAATCCGGTTTAAAATAAACAGGAACCTTTTCCTTACCCTGAGTATTCCCGTAAGTTATGATTTTTTGCCTATGAATGCCTTATTAATGGATGAATATACACATGAGACTGAACCGGAAATAATATATCCGTCATCACTGGAAGCCCTGCATACCGGAA
>CAZKOK010000026.1:0-12642 GCA_964554355.1 uncultured Spirochaetia bacterium
AGATACAAATGAAAATCCTCTGAAAATCCGTATATCCAGCAATCTGAAAAACTCAAGCGATGATTTACGTGATTTCTTCCAGGAAAAGCTGCAGACACTAATTATTCGTGATTATATATTCAAAGATGGTTATCTTGAGCTTTTAGTGGAAAACAACGGATATTCTCTGGAGATGCTTATCCGTGATCTGACTGATTTACTGATAAAGAATAACTCCGGAAATGTTTGTGATGAATGCAATAATGAAATGGATGTAAGAGTCTGTAATATCAATTCCAAATTCAAATTTTTATGCGGCACCTGCAGAAATGCAGCAAATGATGGAATTGAAGCAGAAAAAACCAGACTGAACAATTATCTGCCTGCAGGGATTGCTTCTCTTGTGTGCGCACTGGCTGCATCAATATTGTGGATAGTACTTGGACTGATCGGCTGGGTTGCATCAATTGCAGGACTTGCAATTTCATATGCTGCTTTTTTCGGTTATAAAAAATTCAACGGGAAGCTTTCTTCTGCTGCAATTGTCATTAATATACTTTCCCTGATAATCGCCGTACTTTTTGCCAATTATGCTGTAATGGCGATTTCAGCAATCCGGGAAATTCCTGATATGACACTTGGAATATTTATCAAGCTTTCTCCTATAATCCTGTCAGACAGTGAAGTAATCAAGGCGCTGCTGACAGATCTCGGTCTTGGTTTTGTATTTGCCGCCATCGGATGTGCGGGCATAATAAGACAGATCATTCAGAAAAAGAAGGAACATGAAAATATAGTATTTGAAGTATTATAAAACCTGTATTTTTTCCGAAAAACCGGAATGATGCAGGTTCAGATCAGATTTAAATATAATTCATTCAGTGTCAGCCGGGAGCCTGGGCCTGATCCAGTTTCCTGATTTCAGCTTCCCAGCTTCCGTCATCCTGCCATTTCTTTAAAACAGCTTCTATTTTCGCCTTGTATGATGCCTTTGCGCCGCTCAGGACAAGAAAAGTCGGCGTCATAAGCAGCGGACATTCGCTGATATAAAACTTTTCAAGTCCGACTCCCCCGGGCCATTACAGGAACAAGCTTATCTACAACAATAGCAACCTGGAATTTCCCTTCCTTGAGCTGTGCCGTCTGCTGCTGATCATTTTCAGTTACAACAGTATTTACCCCGCATGTTATTGCAGTGTGGGCTGTATTGTCCTTCACAATTCCGACTGAATACTTTCTCAGATCGCCCGGATTGTTCACCTTTATCGACGGATCGGTTGTAACAGCCACAAAATTGGACTGATTCAGCCTGACAGGGACCATGACGGCTCCGTTTATCTGTTCGATAATAGGCTGCACAAGAAAAAACCCGCCGTCAATGTCTCCTTTTGAGAATGCAGCAATCAACCCGGGCAGTGAATTGTACAGAACAATTTCAAAATCACACCCTGCCTCTTTTATAACCCTTATTACCAGAGGTTTGTAAAAAGCAGTCCCTCCGAGTTTCCCGGGTTTCAGGGTCCGGGCCCCGACACCTGCTGCAACAAGACAGACAGGAATAAACAATGCAATACGTTTCATCTGCTTCTCCTTTCAGTTTTTATGTGGAAAACTTTTCTATTTCACCGTCAAGTATGCTAGTATCATCAGAATTACGGTCCGATAAATCGGTAAGCACTGCAAATGCGCTGGCAATACCTCCGCATTCGCCGGCCACTTCATGAATGCCGCTTTTATTGTCTTCGATTATTGATGCAATCTTTTTCATTGAGGCATCAATCCGGGCTGTTCCTTCCTTCATCCCTCCTTCTCCCGAAGTTTTTACTTCTTCGGTTATCCTGGTAAGCGCTGTCAGTGATTCGGTTATCTGCCTGTTCCCGGATCATTTCAACGACATTGGCAATAAAGGAATGAATTTGCCGGATGTTGTCATTTGAATTCATTATCTCATCATTCAGGATACCCATCCGTTTACTCATATCCTTGATTGAACAGGTAATTCCTTCCGGGGAAGATGAAACGAGTTGTGAACTCTGTTCCAGTTCAGTACTGACATTTTTACTCGTGCTGCCGACTTTTTTAAGGCTGAGTACGATGGTTTTGAGTTTATCGAGAAAGGTATTAAAGTATTTTGAAAGCCGGGACAACTCATCCTTGCCTTTTACGGGGATCCTCCTGGAAAGATCGGCATCACCTTCTGCCATATCACGGACTATGTCGGCGAGTTTCTGCACCGGGTTGGTTATGATATGGGAAATAATGATTATAATTGCGCCGGTAACAAGAAAAATTCCGGCCATAAGAAAAACTATGAGACGGAGAACTGAACCCTTATCACTGCGGATATAATAATCGGTAAAAACAATCCCGGCCCTGCCGATATTGGTCCCATAAAGCATAATATCAGTTGTGCTGTCAATCAGATTTTCTTTTCCTTCCTATGCAGCTTTAGCCATTGAGTCACCGTAATCGTTGATTATTTCAATACTGACGATATTATCATTCTTCAGAAATGAATCGAGACTCTGCTGCAGTCCGCCTGTATCAGCATTCCAGACATAAGTTCCGTTTGCAGTTACTATCAGTTCGGACAGTTTATCCATTTCGGACTGAAGCTCATCTTTCGCTTTTTTATTTTGAATAAATGAATAAATTAAAAAAAATGCAAAGAACCCGATGAGCACAGCAAGGAGTATCGGCAAGAGCAACTTGTAATGCATATACCGTTTCAGGTCATCCATGCAGATCTGCCTTTATTTGAATTTCCTAAAAACGATTTTCCTCATCTGATAATGACCTTTGTTATGAATATATATTTTGTGTATATTTTTGCAATAGACAGCAATATTCTCGCTCCGGCTTTAGCGCATGCAATTATAAATTTCGCAAGTTTTATGTCTGCCTGATTAAACTGAAAAACCGCCTGTATACCAGGCGGTCAGATTTTGCATTTACTGTTTCTGCATCCAGGACGGTTTCTCTTTTGCCGGAAATCCGTCATTCCCTGTATGCTGAACAAGACTTGCCTTTTCAGCCTGCACACAGATATACAGGAGATCCTCTGAAGCATCAGCCCTGAAAGCCCTTTTCCCTTCCGGATCGATACGCATTACGTCTCCTGCATTTACAGGAAATTCCTCTCCGTCGATGCAGGCGGCGCCTTTTCCTTTTATAAACACATATACTTCCTCATTTCTTTTATGAGCGTGAACGAACGGTGAACTCTCACCTGCCTTCATCCGGTTTATTGACAACTCAATGGCACTTAGGTCAAGACTCTCATTGAATACTTCCCTGGTCAGGTTTTCAAAAGCACCTGCATTTTTTACAGCGTAGTTTTTTTCGTTTTTCATTTTATACTCCATACAGTTTTCTTCACCTGCAGATTACAGATGGACCCGCGCGGATAGTCACTTGTAATTTGCAAGCTACTAGTTAAAAATATTGACTTGCGATTTGCAAGTCAATATCAATATAACATAGTAACTTTCTTTTTGCAAGTAAATATGATATATTTTTTTTATGGCAAAAGCAAAAAGACGTTCAGCCTGTCCGGTCGCAAGCACACTGGACATACTTGGCGACAAATGGACACTGATTATTGTGCGGGACATTCTGCGCGGATTCTGTAAGTATAACGATTTTCTTGATGCAGGCGAGCATATAACAACGAATATTCTCGCCGACAGGCTGAAAAAACTGGAAACAGAAAAAATAATCATAAAGGAACCATACCAGACAAATCCCGTACGCTATGAATACAGGCTTACGGAAAAAGGCAAAGACCTGAAACCACTTTTTGAGCAGATTGTCAAATGGGCGGTCAAATACAGAAAAGAAGTTATAGAGGGAATACTGTAAGCCTGTTCGCGTATATAAATGATAACAGTACTTATTTATACACATTAACAGGCGCAGGTATGCCAGCAGACTGAAATGGAGTGCACAATCAAATCCGGAAAAAGCAGGTCAGTAATATCTTCAAAATTCCTTGTCCTGCAATTATTTATTTTTTGAAAAGTCTCTATCATAACCGGACCGGAATGTTATTATCGAAAAAGAGAGATATGAATAATATTGAAAATAAATCATACAGAAACTGGTTTGGAATTCTTGCTGTTTTTATATTTCTGGCATGTTACGGTTTTTTTGATACGTGGGAATTACCTGACTGAATCTTCAGATCCTGATCTGCATTTTACAGGAGTGAATCTTGGAACAGATAATGAAGGAAAGATTTTTTCAGGATATCTTTTTGAAACCATCGAAAGAGTAGTTGCCACAAACGGCTCTGATAATACAGAAAAGCTGTATCTTGACGGACTAAAAACCTGTTCATATTTTCAAATGTCTGAAGAAATGCCTTTTCCCACACCTTTATTATATCTGGAAGCAGGTTCTGCACTGTATGACCGACAAATATTCGATCATGGAAATATCAGGAACATTGAGCAATCGGAATACTGGACCGCATATGCCTTTGCTGACAATGAATTTTATAAACCCGAAATCCACAGACGCTGCATATTCAGATGGCGGCTTAACGATATCCGGTACTCGCTGACAATAAATATGGATGATTGCAGTTATTTTAAAGAACCCGCCTGCAGAATCTGGGATTATCAGTTAAATTCGTCAATTAACTAATGCTGAAATCATAAACTTCCGGAAATCTGCAATAACATAATTGTAGATTTCCGGACGCAATCCTACAAAAATGTAGCATAAATTGCAGACAAAATATCATAAATAACTGAACATCAAAAACCAATTATATAATTCCTTTCTATATAAAGAATTACAATATAATTTATTGATACTGTTATCTGCGGTCTTTATTGGTACGTATTTTGCATAAATATATACATATGCAGATTAAAAGCCAGACAGAAAAAACATGTACCAGCTGTACTTTTCAAATGCAGAAAGACCTTGAAACCCTTGAAGAGACTAGTTCAGCAATACTGAATGAAGAAGATATCACTACACTTGTTGGACGTGTGCTGAAAATACTTACTGATCATCCAGGTCTTGAAAATGGGTCCATAACAATCAGGAACCGGATAACCGGAAAAGTGATTGAGAGCGGGAAACCGATTATTGTACCGGAAAAACAGAAAGAACCGAATTTCCTGAACAGAACAATGCCCGAAAGACGAAACAATAACAAGGACCTTGCCTTTATCAGCGTGCCGATCAAAGCAGGCAGGGAAGTCCTGGGAACCATAAGCGCCGACAGGAAAAAGGATTCAGAAGAATCTCCGGATGATGCGCTGAAACTTCTGACAATAATAGCAGCCATGCTGTCCCAGGCCGTTCTGCTTTACCAGGCCCGGCATGAGGAGAACCAGCAGCTTCTGGATGAAAACAAAGCCCTGCAGGAACAGATCAGAAACCGCTTCCATCCTGAGAATCTTGTCGGGAATTCCAAGGTTATGCAGCGGGTTTTCAGGATGATCGACAAGATAGCGGCAACAAATACAACAGTACTTATCCTTGGAGAAAGCGGAACCGGGAAAGAACTGGCCGCTTATGCAATCCATTATCACAGCCCGAGGAAAGACAAACCGTTTATTAAACTCAACTGTGCAGCCCTCTCTGAAAGCATTATTGAAAGCGAATTGTTTGGATACGAAAAAGGTGCGTTTAGCGGTGCATTCGTATCGAGGAAGGGAAGGTTCGAGCTGGCGGATACAGGCACAATATTCCTTGATGAAATAGGAGAAATCAGTCAGAATATTCAGGCAAAACTGCTCAGGGTTCTGCAGGAAAAAGAATTTGAAAAAATCGGCGGGTCAGAAACCCTGAAAACAGACGCAAGGATAATCGCAGCCACAAACAGGGACCTGGAAGAACGCGTAAAGGCGGGGGAATTCCGCGAAGATCTGTACTACAGACTGAATATTATGCCTGTAACTGTTCCGCCTCTACGTGAAAGAAAATCAGATATACTGATGCTGGCCAGTCACTTTATCAAAAAATACAATGCTGAAAACGCCAATCACGTAAAAAGGATATCCACACCGGCAATTGATATGCTTATGTCCTATCACTGGCCGGGAAATGTAAGGGAATTGGAAAACTGCATTGAAAGAGCCATTATCCTTACCGAAGATGATACCATTCATGGTACAAATCTGCCTCCGACACTTCAGATTTCCCATTTTTCACAGGATGATAACCAGGGATCTCTCCAGAACCAGCTTGACGCACTTGAGTATGAAATTATCATTGAAGCATTGAAATCAAATCACGGGAATCTGTCCAGGGCAGCAGACCGGCTGGGACTAACCAACAGACAGATCGGCCTGCGGGCCGGGAAGTATAATATAAACTTCAAAGACTACCGCAGGACCAATAGTGAAGAGAGCAGTTAAACAAATCAACTGCCTTGAAGAAGTGTATTACAATCTTGTACCGCAGGAAATCCTGACGCCGTATTCAAAATTATCATATTCCATTAAGGGTGTGGGGTTAAAGGAATAGAAATTATTCTGAATTGAAACGCCCAGGTAAAAAGAGCGGTCAAGTACAAGATTCAAACCTGCCAGTGCATAACCATAAATCCCAAGCTGGGTATGATACCACCAGTTATCATACGAAACTATATCGTCTGAACCTATTGAATGCATACCTGAACAGCCTATACCGGCTGAAACATACGGATCAAGAAAAGACCGGTAACCGAAAATATGATAAACAGGTCCGGCCTGTCCGTTCCAGTGGACATTATTGAAAAGTATATCCGGTTCACCTTCAGGTAATTCAACAGACTCTTCATCTGTAAATGATATGCCCGGGATAACAAGAAGACCAAGATTCCTGTTAAGCGGGACATCTATCCTGAAAGTAATAAACGGATTTTCCGGAATTGCCATATCATTACCCTGCGCAGACAGTTGTGCATACCTGGTGTAATCAAAATACAATCCAACACCAAGATCCAGAGCCGAAACTGCACCGCTGATAATCATAATTAAAACTGATAAAACAAAAAATCTTTTCATATAGATTCTCCAAAATAAGGGTTATTAATTAAACACAACTGAATTGATTTTTTGCTCTTTTATTTTAAAAACAATTGAAAACAATTGGGGACAGACCCGAAAATAATTATAAATTATGAATGAGGTATTATAAACAGGGATAAGTCCGGAATTAATTGCAGATATCAATGATCATTAATCTGCATTTGGGTTTATGGTAAAATTTCCATTACCATCTATACATAATTAATCTTTACAGGATCTCTGTGTACAAGGTTTTTGAATTTGATACCAGGATATCCGGTAAGCAGGCTTGTATATACCCTGTGGCCTGAAGGAATTCCTAGTCCGACCTTTATTTTTCTACTGAAATTTAAAGCCCTGACTATATAACCGTTATAACATGTGCCGAGACCGGATATTTCCGCCCTCAGCATTGCAATAGCTGATGCGATGTCACAGTCTTCGGCTGGTGTTGAAGAAATTTTGGCCGATGTATGAAACAGAAACACTACAGAAGCATTGAAAGCAAGAATATCTTCTCCGTTATGGTATCTTTTAATACTGTTTTTCAGGCTGAAAAACTTGCGGCTATTTTTTAATCCCAGTATAAAAAGCAGAACGGGGAAAAGCAAAGGTTTCAGTCTATAAATGCGGTCAGAAAGTCTGTTGGATTTAATTCCGTTAACAGTTACTGCCTGTTCGGGACAAATGCTGACACAATGAAAACATAAAAAACACTTATTCCTATCTATGCTGTATTCTGAAATGTTTACAGCCTGCCGCAGACATACCTTTTCACAGAGAAGGCATAAAGTGCATTTTTCCCTGTTTATCGCAACAGACCGGCCATCCATCATTTCTATTTCCCCGCATAATTGTTAATAAGACAGCCCGAAATAAGAATCCGGCTTTCACTTCCGGTTATATCCGAAATATCAAGAGAGATCCTTTCACTTTTTCCTTTTTCATTTACTGCAGCTGCCTCTATCAGATCAGCACCGTTTTCTATGGCTTTTCTTATTCCCTGAATATAGATCCAGTCATAATTTTCCAGTTTTGCAGCTTCCTCGGAAGTTATAATAAACGGAATAATCCCCCAGTTTGCGCAGTTTGACCTGTAGCGTTTGGTTGCATACTCTTCTGCAAAATTTGCCCAGGACCCCAGGACCTTCTGGCAGGAAGCAGCCTGCTCCCTTGCAGAACCGTCACCCGGTTTTTTCGCATATATCGAAGAACCGATCCCTGTAACGGAAAAATCAATATCAGCAAGACCCGGCAGTTTTTTCAGCTTCCCGGGTTTTTCATCATTTGTATCTTCTCGGCGGGCTTTTTCAAGTTCATCCACATTTTTAGCATCATGGACATATTCAGGGACCCTGCGCGAAAGAGTGAATTCTGACAGTTTATAAGGATTGGAACGATAGGAAGATGTTTCCCCTGAAGGAATTAACTCATCTGTGGTAGTAACATCATCAGGAATATAAGCACAGATTTTAACAAGAAGATTTTCAGGCATCGGCAGCATATCAGGCCAATCCTTGATATTCGGACCGAATGCCAGCTCATGAGCAGGATCTGCTTTCCCAAAACCATTAAAAACCCTTTTTTTGTATATTGAAGAATCAAAATTATAGCTGAAAGACGGTTCATTATCCACAATATCGGTAGCAGCGGTTAAAAGACCTCCGTTTACAGCTGTTGCTGCAATTGATCTTGCATCCATGAGAGCCACTGATGCCGATTGTCCATCTGAGGGTTTTGATCCTTCCCTGCTTGGAAAATTTCTTGTAGTATGCCGTATCGAAAAACCGGTATTAAAGGGAGTGTCTCCGGCGCCGAAACAAGGTCCGCAAAATGCAGACCTGACAATTGACCCGGATTTCATAAATATACTGATTGTTCCGTTATTGACCAGGGCCTCATAAATAGGCTGACTTCCGGGATATAGACTCAGAACAAACATATCATTTCCTATATCACCGTTTCTGAGTATATCTCCTGCTGCCATAAGATTCTCATAGGTACCTCCTGAGCAGCCGGCGATAACCCCCTGATCCACCCTGATTCCATCCGCGCTGATTTTCTCCAGGAGTCCTAATGACTTACCTGTCTTCTTTTCATGATTTTGGTCAATCTCTGTAAATATTTCACGGGCATTCTTTTTTAATTCGTTTATCGAATATACATTGCTGGGATGAAACGGAAGAGCTATCATTGATTCAATCCTGTCCAGTTCAATATGGATAAGGGCATCATAGACAGCGCCGTCCTGCGGTGACATTTTTTTGAAATCGTTTTCACGTTCATGAATCCTGTAATATTCCCTAACTTTATCATCAGTCTGCCAGACTGAAGAAAGACAAGTCGTCTCGGTAGTCATAACATCAATACCGTTTCTGAAATCAACGGAAAGATCTTCAACTCCAGGACCAATAAACTCAAGCACCTTGTTTTTTACAAAACCATCAGGGAACGCTTCTTTTATGAGAGCAAGGGCCACATCCTGAGGACCGATACCCGGCCTGACTTTTCCACTCAGAAAGACTGCAACGACATCAGGCCGTGCAACATCATATGTCCTTGAAAGCAGCTGTTTTACAATTTCCGGACCTCCTTCACCTATTCCCATTGTTCCAAGAGCGCCGTAACGGGTGTGGCTATCCGATCCCAGAATCATTTTTCCGCAGCCCGTCATCATTTCACGCATATAGGAATGAATTACAGCCTGATGGGCAGGAACAAAAATCCCGCCGTATTTCTCAGCCGCACTCCTGCCGAATCTGTGATCATCTTCATTGATAGTTCCGCCCACAGCGCACAGACTGTTATGACAATTCGTAAGAACATAAGGCACCGGAAATTTTTCAAGCCCCGCAGCCCTTGCTGTCTGGATAATCCCGACATAAGTAATATCATGCGAAGCCAGGCAATCGAATTTGATACCAAACATACCTTCATTTTCTGCAACAGTATGTGCTTTCATTATCCCTGCAGCAATTGTCTTGTCCCTGTCAGCCTGTGTAAAAGTATCAGCCTTTGTCAGTGAGCAGGTCCCTGCGTTATATTTATGTTTATAAGCGGATTTGTTTACCATTATTTTCTCCGGAATAAAGCTTTAGTATGTAGATGCATAATAATAATAAATAGAATACACATTGTTCAAGAGGGAAATATCAATCGGGGACAGACCCCGGTAAAGTTTTTAGGGAAAACAGACATTCAATTCAAATTGGGGACAGACCCGTTTATGGATAGACAGGGATATTGTCTGCATTTTACAATCACAAATGACAATTTCAAAATCAATCAGTGATTTTCTACAACGTTTTTAAGAAAATAAAGCATTTTAAAAAAGGATAAGCAAGTATATTCAAATATACAATAAATTCTGAAAATTTATTCATATGTATACGAAAACGAGTAAGTATATTTTCATTTTTACCAAGCTTCTGGATACGACAAATCCTATGCCGGGTCTTTATATGCCGGTTTTCTTCCAGGCTTTTCAGGATAAAATCCAAGCTCCAGGTTCTGTTTTAACTTACTTTCATAATAATCAGGATTTTCAATTTTTTGCAGAAAACCATCTATTTTAGAATTTCAAGATACTTTTTTTTATATTTTGGATACTTAAGCAGAGGTTTCTTTCTATTTATCTGCTGCATTACATGATATGCTGCGCCATCTTCCAATTGTCGCGGTTTCCTTGCCATTTGTTACTCCCTTAATTTTTTTAAGTGATTAACTGATATAACAAGGCAATTAGCAATCATGCTTCAGTTTCTTATCATTTTTTTAAAAAATTTACAGATTCCCCCGGTTCGGGTCTGTCCCCAATTTAATTCTTGTTGTGATTCCCATGTAATCCGGCATATTCAAAGGCAACCGGGTCTGTCCCCAATTCACTTTAGGTGCATCAAAAGACACCCCCTTCCCTCACAAGCCGAAAGCCGTTATAATTGCCCACAATGAATACACAGTCAACACATTGGGCAGATATAACTGCCGATAAAATAATCCGTGAAAAGGGCGAAAAGAATCAATATGTATGCGCATCGGGAATTACTCCTTCGGGAACAGTGCATATTGGTAATTTCAGGGAGATAATTTCCGTTGACCTTGTTGTACGTGCATTGCGGGACAAGGGGAAAAATGTCCGATTCATTTACTCATGGGACGATTATGACGTATTCCGCAAGGTTCCGGCGAATATGCCCAAAAAGGAAATGCTGAAAACATACCTGCGCAAGCCTATTACACTTGTTCCGGATCCGTATGATAAAGAGAAGAGTTATGCCAGAGCTAATGAAGTAAATGTCGAATCCGTTCTTCCTCTTGTCGGGATAAACCCTGAATTCATCTATCAGGCCGAGAAATATTCAAAATCAGAATATGCCGAAGGTATAAGAAAAGCCCTTGAAAAAACCGGCAAAATCAAGTCCATTCTTAATGAACACCGGAGCGAAAACCTTGCTGATGACTGGCTGCCTGTAAGTATTTTTTGTACAAAATGCGATAAAGATACAACAAAAGTCTCAAACTGGGACAGAGAATGGAAGCTTGAATATTCCTGTTCATCCTGCGGAAACAGTGAAACTGTTGATTTAAAAAGCGCAAAAACAGTCAAGCTTCTCTGGAGGGTTGACTGGCCGATGCGCTGGAATGTTGAAAAAGTCGATTTTGAACCGGCCGGAAAGGAACATCATTCTGCAGGCGGCTCTTTTGATACTGCTCACCGCATTGCAGAAGAAGTCTATAATTTTTCAGCACCAGTTACATTCAAATATGATTTCCTTTCACTCAAAGGAATGGGGGGTAAAATTTCATCATCACTCGGCAATGTGGTTAGTCTGAAGGAAGTACTGGAAATATATCAGCCCGAAATTGTCCGCTTTCTGTTTGCCGGCACACGCCCGAATACCGAGTTTGCTATCTCATTCGATCTTGATGTTCTTAAAATATACGAAGATTACGATAAATGTGAAAGAATTTATTATGGTATTCAGGAAATAAATGAAAATAAAAAAGCAAAAGAAGACCGCATATATGAATTAAGTCAGGTCGGCAAACCTGGAAAGGATACGCCGTATCAGATGCCGCTGCGTCATCTCTGCAATCTGCTGCAGATCAATTCAGGCGATATTGACGCTGTTATCTCTGGTATTGAGAATATCACTGAAGAACAGATCCCCCGGTTCAGACAGCGTACTGTCTGCGCATGGAACTGGATAACAAATTATGCCCCTGAAGACTTCCGCTTTTCACTTACCGATACTCCGAACACTTCAGGATTTTCCGGCACTGAAAAAAAGGCTCTGCAGGGACTTAAATCAGCTGTTGAAATGCTTGAAAATTATGATGAAAAAACCCTGGCCGAAAAAATTTACGAAATCGCCAATGAAACCGGTATAGAACCGAAAGATTTTTTCCGGGTCATCTATCTTACATTAGTCGGAAAAGAAAAAGGCCCAAGGCTGGCCGGATTTATCATGATTGTCGGAAAAGACAGGATCCTTTCCATTTTAAATAAAATATAAAAACCCGGCCTGTCCGGTGTCTGTCCCCATTTACCCGTTCTTATACATTCCCCGCAGCAAATGGTCATTATTCCGCCACTTTTTATTGACTTTCACCCTTAAGTCAAGTTTTACATGTCCGGGAAATATTGTGCGCA
>CAZKOK010000026.1:12658-14760 GCA_964554355.1 uncultured Spirochaetia bacterium
TTCGCGGATCTTTTTTATAGTTTCGGCATTTCTGCCTATAAGGATTGCTTTCTGGGTGTCACGTTCAACAACAAGAAAGGCGCGGATCCAGAGTTCATCATCTGTCTGCTCCATATCCGCTATTTCTACATAAACTGCGTGCGGAATTTCCTGCCTGACCCTGCGCACTGCTTTTTCCCTGATAATTTCTGCTGCCCGGAATGAAGGATCCTGATCTGTGTAGTATTCTTCAGGATACATCAGTTCACCCTCCGGCAGTACCGAAAACAGATAATCCAGCAGTTTTTCTATGCCGTCTCCCGTTTTGGCGCTTATCTTAATGGGGTCAGGCCATTTTTCAGGCAGAATTGATAAAAACTCTTGATCGGGTCTGTCCCCAATGTCTGTAATGTCCATTTTATTGATTACAGGAATTACATGCTTTTTTATTTCCTTTAAAAGATTTAGTAGATCCGTCTCTTCCTTTCCGGGAGGACGGCTGATATCAAGCATATACAACACTCCATCAATTTCATCAAGCGATGATACTGCAGCTTCCGTAAAATACCGGTTTATTTTTTTATCAGAAATATGAAATCCGGGTGTGTCGACAAAAACTATCTGACCGCGTTTTTCAGTGTAAATTCCCTTTATCTTGTTTCTTGTTGTCTGAGGTGATTCAGCAGTTATTGAGACTTTATATCCGCATATTTTATTTAGCAGAGTCGATTTGCCGACCGAAGGCCGGCCCAGTATCGAGACAACAGCCGCTTTCATTCAGGCGCTTTCTCTTTCACTATTTCATCAAGAAAGGCTTTCAGCGTATCTTTTATCATGGGTAGAGTGAGTGATATTGTTTTTCTGTGCTTAAGAATATCGGCAGAAGCACTCTTTATACTGCTGAAATCGGCATTTGAAACTTCCTTTCTGAGTTTATCAATATCAGCGTCTCCGAAATCCACCTGTTTCAGTAATTCCTCGAATGCCTGATCCGCACTGGCAAGGGTGCCGTCATTTATTTTTTCGGCCAGGCCTATGAGTTTTTTGGAGTTTACGCTGTCAATCATATCCTTTATTGATTCAGTGTCCAGATTATATTCCGCCAGTGCCTTTTTGAATTCATCCCTGTTTGTATTTATTGCCCTGGTCAATTCCTCGGGAATAAATGAAATGCTTTCTCCGCTGGCAATTACTTTGGCAATTATTTTCGGCACACCGAAGCGCACGAAAAGCACTATGCCCAGAAGTATCAAAGCAATTATAGCCAGCGCTATCAGGCAGCCCCTGCCGGGCCGTTCTTTCCTTATTCCGTCTTCATACATGATTATCTCTCCTATTCATCAACCGGATCAGGCAGATGAAGGATTTCCCTCGGTTTCGATCCATTGGGCGGGCCGACAATCCCGCGGGCTTCCATTTCTTCTATGATCCTTGCCGCCCTGTTGTAGCCTATCTTGAGTCTGCGCTGCAGGTATGAAGCCGAAGCCTTGCCTGCTGAACGAAGTATCTCGAGAGCCTTGTTCATAAGCGGATCGCTGCCTTCTTCCGAGAAAAATGCGTCATCACTTTCATCATCGTCAAAAAATATTTCGTCGTCAATATAATCCGGTTCAGCAAGTGTTTTGACATGGTCTGTGACATTTTCAACTTCTTCATCAGTTAGAAAAGCGCCCTGGATCCTGATTGGATGCGGGTCCCAGGAAGAAGAAAACAGCATGTCGCCCTTGCCAAGCAGCTTTTCCGCTCCAACGGCATCAATAATGATCCTGGAATCAAATTTTCCCGCGACCATAAAGGCTATCCTGGAAGGTATATTCGCCTTGATAAGTCCGGTAATTACATCAATCGAAGGCCGTTGAGTTGCAAGCACAAGATGTATCCCAACCGCTCTGGACATTGCAGCCAGTCTGGCCAAAGTTGATTCAAGTTCCTTGCCGGTTGTCGCCATTAAGTCTGCAAATTCATCTACAATCACTACCAGGTAAGGAATGATTTCCATCGCCAGCTTTTGCGTCTTTACTTTCCGGTTAAAGCTGGAGATATCCCTTACTCCGATTGCATCAAGAAGCGAATATCGTCTTTCCATCTCACAAATACAGTATTGAAGTGCCTGGAAAGCCTTT
>CAZKOK010000027.1:0-14580 GCA_964554355.1 uncultured Spirochaetia bacterium
GGGCCGTGGAATGATCTGGAGTGAAATAGCCAGACTTTATATGAATACTTTCCTGAAGGCAGGTCAGAACCACAGTTTTATCGGCAGAAAACTGTCTCCGATCAAAACTCTTGATAAATCCCCCGACTTGCTGCCTTCGTTAAAACTCGATCATTTGTACCGTATGAGTGATTTAACAGGTATATTCCAGCATGCCTCCTTTACCGTTCCAAATTTCAAGGAAGGGTATTGTACAGATGATAATGCCCGTGCCTTTTTGCTTACCCTGATGCTCCGGCGTACAGGCCATTGCACAGCACGCAGTAATGATCTGGCAGCGGTGTATGCTGCATTTCTTAATTACGCCTTTGACCGCAAAACGCGTCGCTTCCACAATTTCATCGGCTTTGACAGACGCCGGCTGAAAGAAACCAGCTCGGAAGACAGTCATGGGCGGGCTCTCTGGGCGCTTGGAATGTGCATGGGGTATGCCGGAAACAACAGTTTCCAGATGCTCGCGGCTGAACTTTTTGAACAGGCCCTTCCCCTGATCACTGAATTCAGTTCGCCCCGGGCCTGGGCTTTTGCTTTGATCGGGATTGACGAATACCTGGGAAGATTAAGCGGTGACAGGCGTGCAGAACACATCCGCGAAATCCTGACCGTAAAACTGGTCCAGCGTTATAAAGATGCCGCAAGTGAAAACTGGGAATGGTTTGAAGATGTGGTGAGCTATGCCAACGCCAGACTTTCCCATGCCCTGATAATCAGCGGCAGAGGAATGAATGATTCCCTTATGCTTGATATCGGTCTTAACTCACTCAGGTGGCTTTTAAAAATCCAGACTTCGGGGACAGGTGCTTTCCAGCCAATCGGTTCAAACGGATTTTATCAAAAAGGGAAGGAGAGGGCTTTGTTTGATCAGCAGCCGATAGAAGCACAGGCAACAGTATCCGCCTGCATAGAGGCATTCAAAGTGACAAATAATAAGTTTTGGGTAAGTGAAGCGAGGCGGGTGTTTGAATGGTTCCTGGGTCGAAATGATCTTGGACTGGCACTGTATGATCCTGTCAGCGGCGGCTGCCGTGACGGGCTCCATGCCGACAGACTTAGTCAGAATCAGGGAGCTGAATCGACGCTTGCATTTTTGCTTGCCCTTGAAGAGATGCATATGCTTCAGGGAACACTCACCAGTTTCAAAGTTACAGCGGAGATTAATAATGAATAAATCTGTTCAAACAGTACATGATGACAGCGATCCGGATAAACACGGAGTATCGTTACAGGCCGAACGGATCGGGCCGAATCTGATTCCCGATCGTACCCGTGTGTTGTTGCGGCCGTTTTCAGCCGGAAGCAAGAGTCTGACTCGGAAAATCATTGCCCGGATTCTTACTCTCACAGATAAGCAGACCGCTTCCGAACTTGGGAAGGTTTTAAGTGAGTTTGCAGACCGTCACAATAATGTTGAACACCTCCTGAAAAAACGCTTTGAACAGATCAGACAATATACAGGCTTTGACGTGAAAATTTCAAAAAAAAGGGAATTGCTTATCGGCGCCTGTTTTTCCCATGAATATTCACCGGAATCTACAGCGTTATTCAATCCGTCAATTGTCAGGCATCCTGACCAGTCAGGTGTTCCTCCGGGATCGCTTCGTTTTTTACTCAGCCTCAGGGCAGTGGGTGAGGGGCATATTTCGTCCATCACTTTCCGAAAGGGACAGGTCAGCGCACAGAACCGGATTACACTTGTTCCACCCGTCCAGTTTGTGGATGAACCGGAAACAGTGCCGAACCTGATTTACGAAAAAGAACTTTTCTATCGTAAACTTGAAGAAGCAGGTCTGCATAATAATTTCTGCCGCCGGGTTGTTGATCATCTGCCTGATAAATTTGCCCTGAATGATCTTCATCAGGTTCTGGATGCAGAACGCCGGAAAATGAGAAATGTTGATACCATTGCCGATCGGGCGATCCATGGAATACTGCTTCTGGCAAAATCAAATTACGAGGTGTGTTTCAGCAAGGACAGCACAGAATCCCAGCGGGTGCTGTTCCCCTCGGGACCAACCCAGAGTAACGGCATAGAAGATGCCCGTTTCGTCTGTTTCCGGGATGATGACGGAAGCTGTACCTATTATGCAACCTATACTGCCTATGATGGAAAAATTACCCTGCCGCAATTGCTGGAAACCCGGGATTTCCTTAAATTCAAGTTTATTACGCTCAATGGTCCCGCTGTGCAGAATAAGGGAATGGCCCTTTTCCCGAGGAAGACAGAAGGACGCTATGCCATGCTTTCCCGGCAGGATGATGAAAACATTCTCCTGATGTATTCCGATAATATCCATTTCTGGCAGACTCCCGGAATATTGCTGAAACCGAAATATCCCTGGGAATTCTTCAAGATCGGAACGTGCGGTTCTCCGATAGAAACCGGGGCCGGCTGGCTTGTTTTAAGCCACGGAGTCGGTCCGATGCGCAAGTACTGTATCGGGGCTTTCCTGCTGGACCTTGAAAACCCGGGAAAGGTCATCGGACGTTTGCCGAAACCGCTTATTTCGCCAAACGAGGCAGAACGCGAAGGCTATGTGCCGAATGTTGTTTATACCTGCGGAGCATTGCTGCATGGTGGCGAACTGATTATTCCCTATGCCATGAGTGATTATTCAACAAGTTTCGCCTCGGTACATCTGAAAGATTTACTGGCTGCAATGGTTTAGCGGTATTTTTAGTTAGAAAAACACACCTGGTATGCGGATCAAGCTGAAAATAGAAAAACATTAATAAAAATGCAAATATACCCTTTGTTTTTCGAAGTCAATGAGTCAATGAAATGTATATTAAAAACATGATCTCGGATTGATAAAGGATGTTTCTAATGTTTGGAATAAATTCGAATACCTGATTCTCGTCCCTTATTTTTTTTCATGAAAACTGTGTTTGTCTGGAATATGGAGAATTTTGCCGTGGTTCAGTTCTTTCTTATGGACCTGTAGACTTGAAAGATTTTTAATTAACATATTTAAAAATCGCTCTTTACTATCTGAATAAATTACCTTCAGAAATCCCGGAGGGAAAAAAGCAACCGGTAGTTAGAAAAAGCTTGGCCTAAACATCTTCAAAAACCTGAAAATTCCTGATTATATCGAAGAAGGGAGTGTTTCTATCCCGAACAGAACGTGCTGCATAAATATACATGGCAGCTGACCAGGTTTACCAATCCTGCCCTTTAACTACACCATATATCGTTCAATAAGCTGGGCCCGATTTTCTGCATGTCTGCTTTTATGGGATGTCCGCCGCCTGACTCGCCGGACTATATGGATGCCGTAAGTCCCTGTAAATTACTCAGCAAACAATGTTTAATAATCTGCTCATTGGAGTGACTTCTTTTTTCAGAGATCCCGAAGTATTTGAAAAGTTTAAAGATATTATTGATTCCTGCATTATTCAGAAAAAACTTCCTGCAGATACAATACGAATATGGGTTCCGGCCTGTTCAACAGGAGAAGAGGCCTATACAATAGCCATGATTTTAAATGATCTTCTCGCAAAAAATAAATAACCATTGATATAAAAATATTCGCCACTGATATCAGTTTAAATTCTATTGAGCTATCCCGTCGTGGAGTTTTTCAGAGCAGTTTGCTGGAAAATGTTTCATCAGAAATAAAAAGCAGGTATTTTGAAAAAGAGCAGGATGTTTATAAAGTTGAAAAGAACATTAGAAACATGATCACCTTTTCCAATCACGATATTATCAGGGACCTGCCTTTTCCCAGGCTGGATTTGATCTGCTGCCGTAATTTATAAATCTATTTTGATTCAGGCATACAGAATAAAGTGATTTCCTTATTTCATTATGCTTTGAACCCCCTGTTGGGGAAGCAAGATGGAATATTCCGGATATTTCAGGAGATGGCTTACTCGAGGTGTTGAGCTCAGGGCTTTTTAGAGTTAATGATAAAGGTGAAACGATCAGTTACTACTCGGTTAAAATTAAAAATGATGAAAAATTTAGTATAGTGGATATCGAAATCAAGCCTTTGGACGAAGCACAGTCCATGACAGGTTTGATCATGATTGTCATGAAAGATACGACAAAATCCCATAAAGAGAAATCAACAGAAAATAATAAAGGCATAAGTACTCATGATGTAAATGAGCTGCAAAATGAATTATCAATTACAAAAGAACAGCTTCAAACCGCAATTGAAGAGTTTGAGATATCAGATGAAGAGTTGAAATCGGCAAACGGGGAATTACAGTCTGCAAATGAAGAACTGCAAAGCACCAATGAAGAACTGGAAACTGCCAAGGAGGAATTACAGTAAACCAATGAAGAATTGCAGTCGCTGCTTTCGGAACATATGAGTAAAATTGATGAACCGGAAAAAATGAAAATGTCCAGAAAAGCCTTTTAATGATAAATCAATAAAAGCCTGTTTAAAAAAGACAGGGCTTTTCAACTATAAGAATTTATGTCCACAAATACTTTTTTTCCCTGAATCAGATAATAATTATTGCTTATTCTTTTTTTATGCATTGTCCGCGGGAACCAGAAATTTTGTCCGGAAGATCTCTTCCGGTACCGCTTCGCTAAACAGGAACCCCTGAATTTCCTCGCAGCGCAGCAAATGAAGCAGATGCGATTGCTCCTCTGTTTCGACACCTTCCGCCACTACTTTGAGATCCATCGAATGCGCAAGATTGATGATGGTGGAGACCAGCGCCAGACCATCTGGTCCGACAGTTATATCGTTTATGAATGATCTGTCGATTTTTAATGTGTCCACCGGTAACCTGGCAAGGTAGCTTAGCGAAGAGAATCCAGTACCAAAATCGTCGATGGCAATTGTAATACCCATATCCCGTATCTCCTGCAGGGTGTTTATATGGCGATTAACGTCTTCCATTATCAGACTTTCGGTAATTTCCAGTTCCAAACCTGATGCTGAATGAGGATCAATTGCTGTGACCTGTTTGATCTCGTCTATGAAGGCGGGATTTCGCAGTTGTAATGCGGATACATTAACAGCGATGCGTACAGAAGCCAGCCCCATATTCCTCCAGTGTAAGTAATCTGAAATGGCTTTTTGCATTGCCCAGCGTCCGACTTCATGTATCAAGCCGGTTTCTTCCAGGATCGGAATGAACTCGAACGGCGGTATCAGGCCTGCATTGGGTTTGTTCCAGCGGATTAACGCTTCTGCACCTGTAGTCTTCCTGCTGGCGAGATCCAATTTTGGCTGATAAAAAAGCACAAATTCTTCGTTGTCGATTGCCAGACGCAACTGATTTTCCAGAGTGAGCTTCTGGGCTACCAATTCGGTCATTTTCTGAGTATGAAACAGGTAGCGCTCGCCCCTCGACTTGGCTTTTTTACAAGCTGCTTCGGCGTTTCTCAACAAGATTTCGGCCTCGGAGCCGTCATCCGGAAACAGGGCAATACCAACTTTCGCGTTGATACGGAACTCGGCATCAGCCATACGGAACTGATGCTGGGAAAATGCTTCCATTTTCTTTTCGATAAACCGTGTCAGATCGTCATTTTGACTGATTGGCATCACCAGGGCAAAAAGGTCATTAGTGATACGTGCCAGGAGGGTGCTGTCTCCCATGTTGAGCCTTAGCCACTCCGCTACCTGTTTCAACAATTCGTCTCCGGCTTTTCGTCCCAGGCTGTCGTTTATGTTTTTAAAGCGTTCAAGATCAATCTGGAATATGGCCAGCTTGTGACTGTCTGTAACGGCATTATGGATGTGCTGTTCAACCTGGACAAGAAACAGTCTGCGGTTGGAGAGACCGGTGAGCTCATCGTAAAACGTCAGATATTCAAGCCGGGCCTGATTGCCGATATAATGCATGGCAAACATAATGTCATCAGCCAGTTCTGTCAATAAATTAATTTCATCTTTCTGGAAAAAATTGATTTCGCGGGCGTACAGAGCAATAGCGTCTATCGATCCACTATTAACAAACAGTGGTAAAACAACCATTGAATGGATGCCATATTTACCATATTCACTGCTTGAAACAACCAGGGGGTCATTTACCGAATCATTGGATATGACGACCTTATTCTCGCTGATAGCCCGTGCGATCATGGTTTTTGATGCATCATCGTCAGATAAGCGCAGGTTTTTGATTTTGGCCAGAAAATCCATGTTTTCACTAGCCGAGAATTCATGCACAATTTTCTTTGTTCGCGGATCGACAGTGCTTATTATTGCCGTATGGAACCCGCCTCCCTTTACAGCAATCTGACAGGCTTCTCTAAACAGTTCTGTACGGTCTTTGGCGTGCACAATCAGAGAATTGATACCGCTCAGCACAGCATAGAGCCGGTTGAGATAGATGATTCTGGCTTCTTTCTCCTTTCGGCCAGTGATATCCTGATTAATACCGAATATATGAATTGTGTTGTTCTGTGCATCCTTCTGGATTCTGAGACGAACTTCAACCCAGATAATTTCACCTTTCCCGGTTAACATGCGGGTCTCGGTCATTACAGAATTATTCTGAGTGCTGGAACCCAGAATTTTTCTTATATTTTCTAAAACCATATCTGCATCATCAGAATGAATGTAGTGACGAACAAAATCTGCTAAAGACATTTTGTAGCCGCCTGCTTCTTTTGCGGTAATCTTGTGCAACTGATAATATTGGTCATTAAAGATGAATTCTTCCGAAGCTGTATCGAATTCCCAGTAACCGATTTTGGCAATTGTCAGGGCTTCGGACAGCTGTTTTTCGCTTGTTTGCAGTGCAATCTCCTGAGCCTTGCGCTCCGTAATATCTGTCATCGTAATTATGCATCCAAGCAACTCGTCTTTTACGCCTTTAAGGTGTCCGATACTTACCAGAAAATTGAATTTCTGTCCTTCATATTGCAGCGACATCTCTTCCAATTGGCGGAGATCTTCATTAATGGAGTTGATAGAACATAATGGTGTGCCATCCAGCCGGCGCAGAGGAAATGTATGCTCGAAAAGTTGTCCATGCAGATTCCTGCTGCAGAATGCTTGCGCCTTCTTGCTGGTGTGAATAATCCGTCCGGTTCCATCGCAGATTACTATCACGTCGGATGCTTGTTCCAGAATCTCACGTGTGAATTTTCCATCAGCAAGCAAAGCCGTATTGCGTTTCTGTTCTGTCAGGTCAGTGGCAATGACACAGAATGAATCGGGAATTCCGTCCACTTTCAGGCGGCTCACCGACAGATAAACCGGAATCAGTTTTCCGTCAGCGGAAGAGAGCAGCAGCTCTTCACGATACTTTTCAATCTTATCATTCTTCAGCACTGCCTTAAGTCCCTGCCAGCTATCAGGTGTGAACAATTTTTGAATATCAGAGCCAATTATTTTTTCGAGTGAAGTTCCAAGCATCCCGGCAAAGCTCCGGTTGGAGTACAGTATCAGGCCTTCCGAAGTCAGGGCAAGCGCTCCTTCGCCTAGGTTCTCAATCAGCGTCCGGTACATTTGATCAGCTCCCTTGAGCGTAAACAATTGTTTACCGGCCGAGCCTGGAACAAGCAGCGCATCTGCTTCGTTGCAGAGTATGTCATTTAAGGTCTGTTCAGCGGTTTCCAGCCGGTGTCGCAGATCGCTGTTTTCCCTGAGGAGCTGCTCCTGGTTTATCAGTTTTTTTGACATCACTTTTTCTTCTTTATATCTAGTCCTATAAGTACACGGTGAGTATTTGACAGATCGCCAATTATGCGGCGTAACGGAACCGGAAGTTTCTTGATCAGTGTCGGAAGAGCGATGATCTGATCACCCTGTGCCAGCTGAGGCTGCTGATAAAGATCAATCACTTCGAGAATATAGCCCCCTTTCAGGTTTTCTTCACAGATTTTCCTGATGTTGGTAATGGCATTACGGGATTTTTCCGTATATCCTGCAATGTAGAGTTTCAGAATATATTGAATGTCTTTTCCTTTACGATACACAAGTTTTTGCTTTTTCGGGCTAATTTGCTTTTGACTGGTTTTCATTTTGCTGCCTTTTTGGGTTTGTTCGGTTTTGCATCAACTTTTCGGCTGACCCCCATATCCACACGTCCCTGGGCAAGTTGCGTTTTCTTTGCTGATTCCTGACCGATGATTTTCAGGGAAGCGATTTCCTGCAGCGCAAAATCCGCACGCAGCATGGCTATCTGCGCATCCAGAGTTGTACGTTTGCGTTCCAGCTCGATCTGCCGGAGTTCAACCTCCTGGTTGCGAATTAAAATCTCGGCTTCATTTTCCGCCTCTTTGGTCAGCCGCGCCGAGCCAGTCAAAACGCCCTCCGGCCCAATATAAACGTCACGCAATATTATTCCGTTATCGGTCAGCAGGAACTCGCGTATCTGGTTTGAGTGCGCCATGCCGCGCGATTTCAGAATGGTCAGGCAGCGGTTGCGTTCGCTGCCGCTGTCGATATCACGCAGTAATATCCAGGTGTCGATCAGGGATGAGATGGCGACTTCGGTTAGCTCAAGCGAGCTGTTGCTTTGGGCCAGATTGGTGAATAAACCTGTGATCTGCTGATTTTTCAAAAAATCCACAAGCCGCATCAGCATCGATTTGACTTCAATCACATTGTCCCCGATAACAAAACTGTTCAACGGATCCATGATAACCACTTGCGGCTTGAAGCTGCTAATCAATTTGTGCTTCATAAACAGATGGGCTTCCAGACCTGCAAATGAGGGGCGATTCGCATGTATCTGCAGCAAGCCTTTTTTTATCCATTTTTGCAGGTCGATCCCGGTGGAACGCATATTGCGTACTATCTGATCAGCTGATTCCTCGAATGAAAAATAAATCACACGCTTGCCATGACTGCAGACAGAGTCTGCAAATTGTGAGACGAAGGTGCTCTTGCCGGTCCCCGCCGTTCCGGAGATCAGTATGCTGCTCCCGCGGTAATATCCCTTGCCCCCCAGCATTGCGTCAAGCCGCGGAACACCGCTGGAAATACGTTCTATAGATACCTTATGGTCCAGATTCAGGGATGTGATAGGCAATAGGGAAATACCGTCAGGATTAATAAGAAACGGATACTCATTTGTGCCGTGGAATGAGCCGCGGTACTTGACTATTCGCATACGCCGTGCCGAAGTCTGCTCGGTTACGCGATGATCAAGCAGGATCACGCAGTCGGAGACGTATTCTTCCAGACCCTGACGAGTCAGCTTTTTTTCGCCGCTTTCGCCGGTAACGACGGCGGTTACGCCTTTTTCTTTCAGCCAGCGGAACAGGCGGCGCAGTTCGGCACGCAGAACAATCGTGTTTGGGAGACCAGCGAACAATAACTCCAAGGTATCAAGCACAACACGTTTTGCACCAATGGAATCAATGGCATGCCCCAGCCGGATGAATAAACCTTCCAGATCGTATTTGCCGCTCTCTTGAATTTCACTGCGTTCAATATAGACATAATCCAGCACCAGTTTCCTGCGTTCGACAAGATCGTTCAAATCGAAACCGAGAGAAGTGACGTTTTCAATCAGGTCTCCGGTCGTCTCTTCGAATGCCATAAAAACACCGGGTTCGTTGAATTCTGTCGCTCCCCGAACCAGAAACTCCATAGCCAGCAAGGTCTTGCCGCAGCCTGTTCCGCCGCAGACCAGCGTCGGCCTTCCTCTGGGTAATCCTCCGCCGGTAATTTCATCCAGTCCCTTGATACCGCTTGGTGTTTTGGGTAATTTTGACCTGTCTTTTGAATTTGAAAAATCTTTGGATGCAGATTTAACATTTTTCATGCCATTAATGTTAGGCAAAGTAATGTCAATTGTCAAATAAATAGCTGGAATAGTTTAAATCCCTGTTAAGCGGGATTCTGGTAAATCATCCTGTTTTAAGCATAGCACAGCAATTATGAAGGTCAAGCTGCATGTGGAATAACATCAATAAAAACGGGAAAATGCCCTTTGTTTTTACAGGCGGATGAATAGTAAATTAGAACAGAAAGAGCCGCAGCATGGATCGGAAGCAGTTGTCAGTTTTTTCCCATCTGCATCACCTGCACTATCTGTACTATAAGGAGTGTATTCATGAAAAAGTATATTTTTATTAAAAGTGTTCCTTTATTTTTATTGCTGTTGTTTTTTATTTCAGGTTGTGTCATTTTCAAGGGAGAAATCCCGGTGGAAGGAGATTTTCCTGAAATTATATATATTTCACCGGAAAATCAGGACCAGATACAGGATTCTGTCAACATTCCCCTGAAAATACCTCCACGGGAAGGATTAAAAGTTGAAGGATATTATCTGACTGTAAAAAATCCGGCCAAAATTGTTGTGTATAGTATGGGACAGGCCCGGGATCCGGAAAACAGCAGTAAACAGAACGCTGCAAAAACTCCTCTTGTCCTGCCCGCTGCCATTATTTGGGACGGTCGTGATGCCAATGGAAACTGGGCTGCAGATGGTGAATACATCATGATTGCGGAAGTCTGGGATAAAAATGGTAACAGCGGAATGTCTCCGCAGGTAAAAATAGTTGTAGATAATACTGCTCCATATGCTTTGCTGTCCTTCCCTCTTAATATATTTTCACCCAATAGTGATAATAAACAGGATCTGCTGCAAGTGATTCAAAAACAAAGCAGTGTTGAGGAAAAATGGACCGGAACATTCCGTGACAGCCGGGAAAAGATTGTAAAGCAGTATACCTGGACAGGTCTGGCAGACAGTTTTACCTGGGATGGTAAAACCAATGAAGGCCTTGCCGCAGAAGAAGGTTCATTTGAATATTCACTTGAGGCCACTGACCTTGCCGGGAATTCCACCAGCATCAGGATAATGGATATTGTGATAGATAACAGTGTTTACCCTGTAAATATATTCGCTGACAGGGAATATTTTTCACCAAACAATGATAAAATATTCGATGTTCTTCGTCTGCAGCTGGAAGCAGAAAATCCGGACAGTATTGTTTCCGCCAGGGTTGAAATTCTTGATGATTTAAGTAATGTTCAGCTATCTGTCGATATTCAGAAACCATTACCGGCCTTTATTGATTTTGATGGAAAAAAAGACAACCTGGTTCTTGCAGATGGATTATATTTTGCCCGATTCAGTGCAAGTTATAATAACGGTTTTGCTTCAACGGGTTTATCCAATAATTTTTACCTCGATACCACAGCTCCAACAGCCGTGCTGCGCAGTGAATATAAAACCTTTTCACCTGATGGTGATGGACGAAAAGATGTGGTTAATATTCTGCAGTCTTCCTCTGTTGAATCTGTATGGCAGGGAGTTATTCAGACCGCGCAAGGCCGTGAAATTATAAATTACAGCTGGGATACTGCCGTCACTGCTTTTTCCTGGGATGGTAAGAATAGTGCAGGGGTTCTGGTTCCTGATGGTGAATACCAGTATGTCCTGGCTTCTACAGATCAGGCAGGGAATTCATATAAATCTGCTCTTGCCGGCATTATGGTCGATACCAGAGCAACTCCTGTTACAATTGATTTGGCAAAATATGCCTTTTCGCCTAATGCTGACGGAATTGAGGATAATATTACCTTTCTGCCGAAACTTGCAGTTAACGAAGGAGTTCTTTCCTGGCAATTGCGGGTTGAAAATAATGAAGCAAAAACTGTAAAATTATTTGCCAATAAAGGGTTGGAGCCGGTGCCCGAAATGTTAAGCTGGGATGGCTCGGATGAAGAAAATAATATTACTGAAGGATTGTATATTGCATCATTGACCGTGGAATATGAAAAAGGAAATTTGACATTAGCCAGAGCAGACAATCCCATTACTGTCAATATTGCTCCTCCGGAAATTACAATCGGTCTTTCCACCTTGTTGTTTTCTCCTGACAATAATGGTGAAAATGATACATTAAATATAAATGTAGCAGTCAGTGATCCTTCCGGCGTGGAACTATGGTATGCAACAATTTACGACCCTGCCGGAAATGTATTCCTGCAATTAAAATCAGAAGATTTTAAAGACGGTGAATTTCTCTGGGATGGTAAATCAGAATCAGGAGAGCTGGTCCAGTCTGCATCGGATTATAAAATTGAAGTGTTTGCAAGTGATATGCTGGGGAACAGAACAACTGAAAATTTAACTATTCCTGTGGATATTCTTGTTATAAACGATGGTGATAAAATAAAGATTAGTATTTCGAGTATATATTTTAAAGCAAATACGGCAGACTATCTGTCACTCAGCCCTGAACTGGTTGCAAAAAATCAGGCTAATCTGGACAGATTGGCAGATATCTTTAAAAAATATCCGAATTATAACATACAGCTGCAAGGACATGCTGTCAGGGAATATTGGCAGAATCTTAAAAGATGGGAAAAAGAGGAAGTTGAAGTTTTGCTCCCGCTTTCCACAAAACGGGCGGAAGTTATCCGTGATGCCCTGATAAGGCGCGGAATAAAATCGGAGAGAATGACTGTTTTCGGTTTTGGTGGATACCAGCCGGTTGTGCCCCATAGTGATCTGGTAAACCGCTGGAAAAACCGGCGGGTCGAATTTATTCTGGTCAAGAATAATTAAAAGAGAAAAATATGAAGAGTTTTTCTGGATATTTAATTAAAGTACATGTGGGTAATTTGTCCCACACTGAGAGATAAAAGTGCATGAAAAATCCGAAATCCGCAAAATTGCCTTTATCGGTGATTATCTTCCCAGGAAGTGCGGGATAGCTGCTTTTACTGCAGATTTACGAACTTCAATTTCCCGGGAATTCCCCAAAAAGCAATGTCTGGTTGTACCTGTAAATGATATTGAAAATGGATATGATTATCCTGCAGAAGTCCGCTTCGAGATTTTGGAACAGGATCTTGCTTCATACCTCAGAGCAGCAGATTTTTTAAACATTACCGACGTAGATCTGGTATGCGTTGAACATGAATTTGGCATTTACGGCGGGAAAGCAGGAAGTCATCTTCTTGCCCTTCTGCATGAGCTGCGGATGCCGATAGTGACAACTTTACACACCATTTTAAAGGATCCTGATCCGAACCAGTATCGTGTATTGCGTGAGTTAATACATTTGTCAACACGTATGATTGTGATGGCAGAAAAGGGCAAGGAATTTCTGCTGGATGTATACAAGGCTCCGGAGAACAAGGTTGATCTTATTCCTCATGGAATTCCGGATATGCCCTTTGCCGATCCCAATTATTTCAAGGATGAATTCGATGTGGCGGGAAACCAGGTCCTGCTTACCTTTGGGCTGCTGTCGCCGAACAAAGGGATTGAATACGCGCTAAAGGCCATGCCGGCTATCATAAAGGAATTTCCAGATGCGGTATTAATTATAGTGGGACAGACCCATCCGAATCTTCTTCGGGATGAAGGAGAATTATACCGGCTCAGTCTGGAATTGCTGGCCAAAGATCTGCTGGTCCAGAAGAATGTGGTTTTTTTTAATCGCTTTGTTGAACTGGATGAACTGATGCATTTTATTGGTGCGACAGATATTTATCTGACCCCGTATTTAAATGAAGCTCAGATAACCTCAGGGACACTTGCTTATGCTTTCGGCTCCGGAAATGCGGTTGTTTCTACGCCCTACTGGCATGCAAAAGAATTGCTGGCAGATGGAAAAGGCACTCTTGTCCCGTTCCGTGATGAAAAAGCCATAGCAAAGGCAATTACAGAATTGCTCCATAATGAACCATTGCGTCACTCAATGCGCAAGAATGCCTATCAGCTGGGCCGTGGAATGATCTGGAGTGAAATAGCCAGGCTTTATATGGATACCTTCCTGAAGGCAGGACAGAACTTCAGTTTTATCGGCAGAAAAATGTCTCCGATCAAAACTCTTGATAAATCACCTGATTTGCTGCCCTCATTAAAGCTCGATCATTTATACCGCATGAGTGATTTTCTGGGCATATTCCAGCATGCATCTTTTACAGTTCCAAATTTTAAAGAAGGTTACTGTACAGATGATAACGCCCGTGCCTTTCTGCTTACCCTGATGCTCCAGCGTACAGGCCATTGTACAGCACGCAGTAATGATCTGGCAGCGGTGTATGCTGCATTTCTTAATTATGCCTTTGACCGCAAAACACATTGCTTCCGTAATTTTATCGGATTTGACCGTCGCTGGCTGAATGAAACCAGTTCAGAAGATAGTCATGGACGGGCCCTCTGGGCACTTGGCACCTGTATGGGGCATGCCGGTCACGGCAGTTTTCAAATGCTTGCAGCAGAGCTTTTTGAGCAGGCCCTTCCATTAGTACCCAGGTTCAGTTCACCGCGCGCCTGGTCCTTTGCCCTTATCGGGATTGATGAATACCTGCGCAGATTAAGCGGCGACAGACGGGCCGAACACATCAGGGAAATACTTGCCTCAAAACTTGTCCAGCGCTATCTGGACGCTTCAAGCGAAGACTGGCAATGGTTTGAAGATTCGGTTACCTATGTCAATGCCAAACTTTCACATGCACTGATTATCAGCGGAAGGGGAATGGGAAATGCAGAAACGCTTGATATCGGACTCAAGACTCTCAGGTGGCTTATAAAGATACAGACTTCCTCTGCAGGTGCATTTCAGGCAATCGGTTCAAACGGATTTTATAAAAAAGGGAAGGAGAGGGCTTTGTTTGATCAGCAGCCGATAGAAGCACAGGCAAC
>CAZKOK010000028.1:0-14529 GCA_964554355.1 uncultured Spirochaetia bacterium
GTCCCTGTCATGCGACACAATCAGGCCTATTCCTGTATAGGACAGAAGACCACGGGTAATTATATCCCTTGCATGGGAATCAAGATGGTTTGTCGGTTCATCAACAGCCAGTATTTCCGGTTCCAGCCATAAAGCACATGCAAGCTGGAAACGTTTCCGCTCCCCGAAACTAAGGCTTTCCCAGCGGTAGAACCAGGAAGTATCTATCTCAAGAATTCCTGCAAGTTTTCCGGCATTGTTGTCAAGTTCGTAAAGGGCGGAAATAAAATCCCCGGAAGATTCCGGCAGGCTGCCGGTCCTCTGGGGGCAGTAATAGCTGAATTCCGGCACCTCAATCCTCCCTGAAACGAACGGGTCATCGGCCGGCAGTTTCCCGCATACTGCTTTCAGCAGAGTGGTTTTCCCGATACCATTGGCCCCTGCAATACCGGTCCAGCCCTCAGGCAGCTGCGCATTCATGCCCTCAAAGAGGGAAGATGTTGAAGATATATACTGAATTGACAGTTCTGAAATTATAAGCTGATTCGGCATAACGTCCTTCCTTTGTTAAAGAAAATGACGCGCGGCTCATCCCGTTAATAATTCAGCTTAAGTTAACTGAAAGAAAACCCGGGGAACAAAGGCAGAGAGAAACGTCCGCGCACACCGTAAACGCGATGTTGGTTTGTTATCTCTCATTCCTGTATTCTTATCACTCCCGAATCTCCTTTTGTGATTTGCTATTATAAATGTAACATGCCAGTTAAAAATAATCCAGATATTTATGAGTTATCAGATTCGTCGGTTGGATTCTCACAGAGATCACAGAGTGAAATAAAGTACACAGAGAAGAAAATTTAACAATAAAAAAAATCTGTGACCCCTGAAACATCCGTGTTCTCGGTGAGAAACCAGATTTAACACCTTCTATATCCGAATAACTGTCTGTTGCGATTAATCGATCGCTATTCCGGTATTTCTTGCGGCCGGAAAATCAAATCTGGGATACTATCCAGTGATCGGGCCAGGTTTCCTTGAGGACTTTGTAGAGTTCAGCTTTTCTGGTTTCATCGTCTTCCATCTGCCATTCATATACGCGTGCGGGAACAAATTCATTGTCCAGGGAAAGAAGTTCCCGGAGTATTTCCTTTGCATAATCAAATGCCCGGAGATTCATCAGCGTTTCTGTAAGGTGAAGATAGATGAGAGGGTGTTTCTCCGGGAAGCGCCGGCCGCATGCACCGTCGATGAAGGCAATCGGATCGTATGCCAGGTACGGATCGCTTGAGCCGAAATAATAATAGCATAAAAGCGTATAAAACAGGTCGCGGTTTTCAAGACTGTCATCCAGAAGCAGTTCCTTTAATTCAGACAAGGTGCTGTCATGCGACCCGTCCGTATATGGATTGGAATTCGATTTGTATTGTTCGTATAATTCGTCAAAAATATCATTGATTTTCGGATTATCTGTTTTAAGGCTGTCATCCGTATTATAAGCGACAACCCAGAACGGCAGGAACATGTCTGTCGGGAAATCTTCCAGTATGCCGTCGCCGTCAGAATCCATCAGCAGGACCTCTTCGCCGTCCCGGTAAACATACATTCCGGCAGGATATTTATCCATGAAAACAACATAGGTCTTCATTCCGTCCTGGGCTGTAACAGTATTGGGATCGTCAGAATAATAATAGTTCATTGTTCCTTCGGGAACAGGAAACACGGAATAAGCCTGAGATACAAATTTGGGCGGTGCATTCTGGGTCTGAAGCATCAGATCAAGTTCCGGGTTTTGTTCACTGTCCTGAGCCCCGGCAGACAATGCAGCAGAAATTAATAAAAGTGACAGAATTAACTTTTTCATTTATCCTCCGCAGCCAGTATATTACATAATCCGGAAAATATGTAGCCCGTCAGGTATAAACAGGTTTGAATAATCCTTTTCATCTATTAAGGATGAATATAAACTGAATGTATATGATTCTTGATGCGTATATTACAACGGTTACAGACAGTTCTTTTGAAGCAAGGATTGTTACTTCAGATAAAACGGATATAAATCTTGAATTGAATAATGGGGACAGGGTAAATCCGGGTCCTGCAGTCAGGTATGATGGGAAATATTTTTTCCGGCATGTTTTCACAAACCTTGAGTCCGGCAGCGAGTATTTTCTTTCAATCAGTGCCGGAGAGTCCAAAACGCTTGAAGTATGCACATTGAAAAATCCTGAAGGGAAAAAACTTTGCAGATTTGCCTTATTTCCGGATCCCCACATAGCAGGTCCTGATACAGAAAATGCTTTTCCTGAAGACCGCGGACCAAGGCTTTACAGCAAGGCGGTCTTTCTTCACCGGAAATACATTCAGCGTGCTGCAGAACAGGGGGCTGAGTTCATCATTCTTACAGGTGATATAGCTGACCCGGCCGATGGCGAAAACATGAGCATCGTTTCAGCCCTGCAGAAATCTTCGCCGGTACCCTGGTATCCTGTTATTGGAAATCATGAAATTTACTGTCCGGGAGGAATGGAAAGGTTTACAAAAACCCTCGAAATACCCTCGCGCGGATATTATGCCGGAACAATCTGCGGCTGCAGGTTCATTTTTCTTTCAACGACAGACCAGGGAAGTCTGTATCCGGACAGGGAACAGTACAGATGGCTTTTTAATGAACTTGATACAAACGGGGACAGGCCCTGTTTTCTGTTCAGCCATTTTGCCTGCATGCTTCATCCATGTGTTCAGGGCTATAAAAACGACGGCATGCAGGAACTTTATAATTCATATGAAATTCTCCGTTTTCTGGAAAAATATCCGAATGTGAAAGCCTGGTTTGCCGGACACAAGAACATCCCAAGCCTTGTAATGAAACAAGGCATCGCCCATTTCCTTTCACCGCAGCTGATTCAGGCCCCATGCGCATATGATCTCGTTGATCTGTACGAAGGCGGCCTTGTCAGGATGATTCATGAAATTGATGAACAGCATTTTGTCTGGACGGCAAGGGAGCAGGGGAATGAGCTATGGAAGGAGCGCTGCGGGAGGGAAGCTGCCAGGAATTGTGTAGTTGAATGGTGAATAAAGAGAATCGAAGCATTCGAAATACTCCGGCAAATGGTAATTAATTGCTGTGAGTTTAGCTGCCAGCTTTCCTTTCTTTTTTTTCCTTGCGCTTTTCTTTTATTGATTTTTGAGGTTTTTTCCTGGTTGCTTTATGAGTATCTTTTCCTTTTGCCATGAAATCCTCCATTCGTTTTATATGTTTTTTATTGTATCTGTTTGATTTATGGACTGCAAGGGTTTATGCATATTAATTGCGGATAAAACCGGCGTGCTGACAGACGAGTGGGAAAGTGGATCTTGCTAACTTGCTGAAATGGCTCTATCATTGATATAAACCGAATGCATTTTCTTTCCGGAGGTCCGGTATCAGAAGAAAAAACAAACAATACAATCAGGAAAAGATACTCGATGAAATCCGCCAGAAAGTGCTGGAAGAAAGCGAAAACCTGGAGGCTGAAAAAGAGCGGCTTCTTGATGAGAAGGTGACACTTGAGGCCCTGCAGGAAATGACAGATCTTCCAATGAAACGGATTAAGGAGATTTCTGCAGAAGTTAAAACAAAGGTCAGGCAGGAAAACAGGAGCGCCAAATCCTTAAGCTATAAATTATCCAGGCTGATAACAATTGCCGTTGTTGTTTCCTGTATCGGAATTCCTGTCGGATGCAGCGTTATTGTAGGAGTTAAGGCTCACCGGCAAAAGGTCCAGTGGGAAAAAGAGCGGAAAGAGAGGGAAGATTATTATAAACTTCTGGAAGCAATTGATAATAATAACAGCGAGATGGTGAAATATCATATTCTGGAAGAAGGAGCCAGAGTTGAACCGGATGCTGCAGACAGTGAGTCTCCCTTAATGCGGGCAGTAAGAAAATCAGCCAATGATATTATTCCTTTCCTGCTTGAAAATGGCGCTGATGTCCTGCGCTGGAATAAAGACGGACAGAGTGTTATGGATATCGCCGACGAGGGCACAAATATTGTTACCAGAAAAATAATCAGCAATGCATTGCTCGAAACAACCGATGCGGACAGCCCGATAAGGAAATTGTCGGCTGCCGGGTTTTATTATTCCTGGAAATCATTCTTAACTTGTCTTGAAAAAAATGACAGTGAATCAATATTGCTCTTCCTGCAGGCCGATCAGGGCAGATATGCCAACGATTATGATGAAAAGGGCGTTTTGATTTGCACTGAAAACGGTGAAGCGGAAATGCTTAAGCTGCTTTATGACAATGGAAATAATATTGATCCTGACATCAAAAATATAGCATTAATATATGCATCGGAAGAAGGGCATACCCTGGTACTGGATTATCTGCTTAGTCTGGGCGCAGATATAAATTACAAATACGATCTGTCACATTATTCATTCGAACAGAATTTTACTCCCCTGATTTCTGCATTGGCCGAAGACAACAAAGCTGTGGAATTTCTTTTGAAAAAAGGGGCCGATCCGAATCTGGAAGGCAGTGATTATGACCTGCTGCCGCTTATGATTCCGATCTTTTATGTTGATGAATCCCGGCTGACCGAATCCCGTCTGCAGCAGATCCGGATGCTGCTTGAATACGGCGCAGATATAAACAGGAAATCGAGCAATGGTACCAGTACTCTGGAATATGCCCAGACTCTGAGGTCTGATGAAAGCCGGCCGATTTCAAAATTACTTATCAAAGCCGGTGCTGAAATACCCATGACAGAAGCTTTTTTCAGTGAACTGGTTTTCATGAATGATACGGAAAATGTTAAGGCTTTCCTTGAGTATGGAATGGATCCCAACCTTCAGGGTTTTGAGTATTATGATGATGAAACTACAGCGCTGATAAAAGCAGTGATGCTGAGCTATGATAATATGGCGGCTCTGCTTATTGAATATGGAGCAGATGTGAATTTCCAGACTTCCGGTTACCGAAAAACCCCTCTTCTGATGGCAGTGATTAATGAAGACCTGCCGATTGTCAGGCTGCTGCTTGATAACGGGGCCTCGGTCAATAAAGATGTTCTGGACCGTATCAAGACCCATTACACATGGGTGAATGACGATACTCAGGATGCCATAAAAGCCTTGATTAATAAGCACAGGTAGAATAATATTCTGCTGAACAATTCTGAATTCCATTTCCCAATACTTTCAGACATTTTATCGGGCTGTGATTTCGGGAGCCATGCTTCTTTTTCCATTACTCCTGTAATGCTTGCGGTGTTGCTGATGTCTGCGGATAAACAATAAATCCGGCCTGTGTTGATTTTCCATTTGGATTTGCGATCCATGCGTTCCACCTTAATAGCAGATCGTCATAGTAAAAACCTTTTATTCTGTCAGCCGGATCTTCGACGTAAATCAGCTGCTGATCATCATTGTATCCGACTGCAAGCACCGCATGCGTATATGGTTTGCCTGCTTCCGGTCTGTGAAACAGGACCACAGGCAGATCGTGCGCAATCAGGTGTTTCAGCCTGTCCAGCCCAAGTCTGTTGATAAATTCTCCTTTCAGTCCGAAATGCTCCATCAGGCGCATGTAGCCGGAAGTGTCATGACCCCTGGTATAAATCGTATTTTTGTCATTGCCGGAAAGCAGCCACACCTCTTCCTTGTCCAGAGGTTTTTCGAATAAGCCGAGATGGTAAGAAATCGCCATGGCCACAGAAGTTGTCCCGCATGAATAATCATTATTCTGTGAGATATGAGGGACTTCTATGAAATGTCTGACAGGGATTTCTTCTGTTTCATCATAATTTATTCCGGTTATCCTTGTATTCATGCAGCAGCTGAAAAGGGCAATAAAAAGAAATACTTTGATAATTTTATTCATTTTTTACTCCAATTTTTAAAGGATCATACTACGGATTTACTGTTTTTCCAAAGTGATTTTACCAAATCTTAATACCGGTTGAACTCAGCCATTCTGATTTTCATATGGAATTTTTTTTAAAAATCGATTAATATCAGCTATCCTGCATAGAAAGGTATTTACATGGAAAAAACATTTTACATCTTTATAATGATAATCATGATGTCTTCCTGTTCAACGAAAAAACTGGATGTAATTACAATAAAAATCAATGATGTCGAATTTAAAGTTGAAGTGGCGTCAGAAATGGAAGATATGCTGCGCGGCCTTATGTACCGCAAGTCAATGCCCGAAAACGAAGGCATGATTTTTGTTTATCCGGCAGAACGTGAATTGAGTTTCTGGATGAAAAATACATATATACCCTTAAGCGTTGCCTTTATTTCATCAGCCGGTGTAATCAAGGAAATCCATGATATGGAACCAAAGTCTCTTCAGTCTGTAAAGTCCGCAACAAAATGCAGGTATGCGCTTGAACTGAATCAGGGCGCCTATGAAAAATTCGGAATAAAGCCGGGTAACAGGATCAGTTTTCCCGATGATTTCAGAATAAAATACTGAAAAGCAGAGATCAGCTGCGGGCAAATATCTAGAATACTATATTTATATTTCTGAAGTCATTCAAATCAGTATTGTCCGGCAGCAAATCAATCAGCAGACTGAATGACGGATTGATCTTTCTTCCTGCAATATTTAATAGGGGATAAAGAAGGTCCATATCCGGATCCGATATCTTTCTGTACGGCCATTTTTTTCCATTCTCAAGATAAACAGCCAGATATTCAAGTCCCGATTCAATGCTGCATCCTTTCCGCGGCTCATATTCCCAGAAGTTATAACCAAGATTTTCAGCTGCTGCAGCCAGGTAAAACCATCCCTCAAGATTGTAAACTGAGTAATCAAAGGATTTTGTTCTTCTCAGTTCCGCCGGCTGGCTTCCGTCGGTCTTTATCTGCCACTGAATAAGTCTGGCCGCTTTCTGAATGGCTTTTTCAGCAGTGTTCTGGTCATTAATGAATAAACTGATAGTCAGCACTTCCATCCAGTAATATGTTCCGAGGTTGTTTTTCCTTAACGCCTGTTCGCGGCCGTGTCCGGAATTGACAAGCCACTCAAGAAAGTCCCCGAACCAGTTTTTCAGAGTCGAAAATTCATAATCGGTCAGTACAGATGATTTTTTCATAAGAGTTATTCCGTCTATAATCTTAAGCGGAAAGGATACAGATTCAATTATCCCGGTCCCTGTTCCTGAACAGATTCCCGGTATTGCCTGGGCGTATTCCAGATTGGGATTCATTGCAGTTTCCGGATCAATAAACCAGTGCCTGAGAATTTCTGCAGCCCGCAAAGCATAATCATTATTTTCGGTATAAAAAAAAGCCAGTGAAAGGCTGAAGAAATCCGAACTCATTTTAATCATCAGCGGCAGGTCGTATTCCAGATATTCCGGATTCATTTTGCCGTCTTTCATAATATAGGGTTTCCCGCCCGAAAAAAGTTTATTGGGCCACCAGTAGACTGCCAGACTGTAATAATCGTGAATATTGCCTGAAGGGGGAATATGATCATTGTCAGTAACAGAAACTATATCGTTTTTCATTGCATTTTCTGCTGATTTTACAAGATCGAGTACCAAAGCACTAATATCAGAATCACCTGCCTGATATAAAGCTTTCGATTCCTGCATGCGGTTCCCGTCAGCAATAATAAAGCCGGATTTGCTGAAATTATCAGTTCTGATCATCGGGACAGCTGAATAGCAGGAAGCAAATAAAAGAGGAAGCAGCATACAGAATGCAAATTCCATTTTCGGCCATTTCATTTGTTTCATTGAAATTCATAATATTTTTTGAATTACTGCCTGTCAACTTTTAAAGCCGGGAACACTGCAAAAAAAAGCTGCACCGGACCGTGCAGCTTTTTATTCATAATTTATAATTTTATTTGTCATGATAGGTCGCAGCAGTGTTCTGCATTTCAGGGGCCTGGCCATGGTCTGTCTGGATGTCCCTGTGGACCATTGCCGTAACTCCCGTTGCAAGTCCGTAAAGATTGATAAATCCTGTAGCGTCCTTGTGGTCATAGGCGCTTTCGCCGAATGATGCAAGGTCCTGCAGGTAGAGTGAATATTCCGATTTTCTTCCTCCGATAATTATGTTTCCTTTATAAAGCACAAGCCTGACAGAGCCGGTTACCCAGCGGCTTGCTTTTTCCATAAATGCATCAAGAGCTTCCCTGAACGGCGTAAACCATTTGCCTGAATAAACTATGTCCGCATATTTAAGCGCAAGCTGGTTTTTCATGCTCAGTGTATCAAAATCCATGGTAATCATTTCCAGTTCGCGGAGTGCTGTAAAAAGGATTGTTCCGGCCGGTGTTTCGTATACTCCGCGGCTTTTCATGCCGACTACACGGGTTTCCACAACATCAGCACGGCCGATGCCGTTTTTTCCTCCAAGCCTGTTCAGGGTTTCAAGGATTTCAAGCGGCTTCATTTTTTTGCCATCAAGGCCCACAGGTATCCCCTGGATGAAATCGATTGTTATTTCTGTTTCTTTATCCGGGGCTTCTTTCGGCGATTTTGTCAGCTGGAACATCTCATTTTTCGGCCGGTTCCATGGATCTTCCAGATCTCCGCCTTCATGGCTCATATGCCAGATGTTCCAGTCCCTCGAATAAATATTCTTCTTGCTGATATTTCCAAGAGGAACATTGTGTTTTTTTGCATAATCTATCGCCTGTTCCCGTGAAGTAATGTCCCAGATCCTCCAGGGGGCTATTACTTCCAGCTGGGGGGCCAGGGCTTTGAATGTGAGTTCAAAACGCACCTGGTCATTTCCCTTGCCTGTGCAGCCATGGGCTACAGCCTCGGCCTTTTCTTTCAGTGCGATTTCGGCTATGTATTTGGCCTGGATTGGCCTGGCAATTGATGTTCCAAGCAGATATTTGTTTTCATAAATTGCACCTGCCCTGAGCATCGGGAAAAGCATTTCCCGGGCAAATTCCTCGCGGATGTCCCTGATGTAGAGCTTATTGGCTCCGGATTTTAGGGCTTTTTCTTCCATATTGTCCCAGTCTTCAGCCTGTCCGACATTTGTACAGACTCCGATTATTTCGGAACCGGGATACTGTTCCTTAAGCCAGGGGATGATAATTGATGTATCGAGTCCTCCTGAATATGCCAGTACTATTTTCTTGGTTTTATTCATACTTTTCCCTCCAGTTCTGCAAACAAGCCGTCAAGTATGGCGATTCCCTTGTCTATTTCCTTTTTACTGATTGAAAGCGGCGGCGCAATCCTTAATACGTCTGTTCCTGATACCAGAACAAGCAGTCCCGCTTCCGTCGCCGAATCATACAGCTTTTTAAGATTTTCGGTTTTATCGTTGTTAAGGATCTGAATACCCAGAAGCATTCCTTTTCCGCGGATGTCACCGATTAAACGGTATTTGTTTTTCAGTTCGTGCAGCCTTGATTCAAGATAGCTGCTTTTTCCCTTTATTCCGTCTAGAAACCCTGCCGAAGTGATTCTGTTCCATACTTCAGTTCCTACGGCGCAGGCCACAGGATTGCCTCCGAAAGTAGTGCCGTGTTCGCCCGGCTTAATAATATCATTTACTTTCGCAGGGATAAGAGCGGCCGACAGCGGCAGGCCTCCTCCAAGCGGTTTGGCAAGTGTAATTATGTCCGGCTTAAGTCCGACTGTTTCACAGCCGAACAATGTTCCGAGACGCCCAAGTCCTGTCTGGACTTCGTCTGCAATAAGTATTATATCAAGCTTTTCGCAGAGTTCATTAAGTGCCCGGGCAAATTCACCGGTCATTGTCCAGAGTCCGCCTTCTCCCTGTACAACTTCGACGATAACCGCCGCGAAGTTTTTATTCAGTATTTTCCTGAGGGCTTTGATATCATTGTATTCACTCAGATAACATTCAGGTACAAGCGGTTCAAAAGGCGCCTGGTATTTTTCCTTGAAGGTCAGTGATAGGCTGCCCATGGACCTTCCATGGAAGGCATTTGTAAAACCAAGCATTTTTACGGCTTTTCTGCCTTTTTTTATTTTTGCATAAGCGCGCGAAAATTTCAGCGCCGCTTCATTTGCTTCAGAACCTGAATTCATAAACTGGACTTTAGAAAAATTACCGCTTCCAATTAATTTTTTACCGTACTCCAGAACGGGTTTTGTAGTGTAATAATTTGATGTGTGCGCGAGTTTCAGCATCTGCTTTGCAGCTATTTTGCTGAATTTTTTATCTGAATAACCGAATGAATTGACTGCAATTCCCGAGCCGAAATCAAGATATGTTTTTCCGCTTATATCTTTCAGATATACGCCTTTACCTTCTTCAAGTACAAGCAGCTCCTGCGCAAAATTATTGGGCAGCGGATGATCCACTGCTTTATTTCCTTTAATCATTATTATCTCCTTTTTCTCTCCGCCTGCCGGAGACAGACACCGCATATGTCAGCGATCGCTGACATATGCATATTATTCTTTCCGGGTCTGTCCCGATTTATCATTCCTCTTTCAAACAAAGAGACGTACCTTTCTCTTTACAGATAAACTTCAGGATGTCTCCTTTTTCCTGATAGTCCCCGATGATTATGCGTCTTATTCCGCGGCGGAGTCCATCCAGTGATGATTTCACTTTCGGCACCATTCCGCCGCTTATTTCACCTTTTTTTATCCAGGTCTGGCATTCCTTTTCATTTAATTCGGGAACAATTTTATTTTGTATCAGTACTCCCGCTGTATCACTTATATATATCAGAACCTCTGCTTTAAGCGCTTCAGCTATTTCCAGGGCAGCTTCGTCTGCATTAATATTAAGGCCGCCGCCGGATTCATCCATTGAAACAGATGATATTACAGGCAGGATATTGTTTTTATGAAGGATGCTGATTATTTCGGTATTTACAGAGTCGATTTTTCCGGTCCGGCTGTATGGCCCGAGCGAGGTCCCCGTAAAAAGTCTGTCATCCGAACCGCTTATTCCCACGGCTTTCAGTCCTATGCTGCCTGCCGCCCTGACAAGTTTTTTATTGACCTTTCCTGCCAGTACCATTTCAACAATGTCCATTTCGGCCGGACTGGTCTGCCTGATTCCGTCAGTAAACTGGGGTTCCATTCCGAACACCCGGCTGATTGAACTGACTTCCTTTCCGCCGCCGTGAACCAGTATAAAACTGTATTTTTTATCGAGTTCCTTTATTTCTTCCAGCAGTGAAATTACCGCTTCTGTCTCATCCGCGGCAGTGCCGCCTATCTTGATGCATATTTTCTGTTTCATTAAAAAGCCTCTTTTAATTTAATCCGGATTACGAGGCTTACAGCTGATTGTTTACAGGAAGCCCCTGGGTTTCCTCAAAGCCGAAACGGATATTCATATTCTGAACCGCCATTCCCGATGCACCCTTAAGCAGATTGTCAATGCTGGAAAACAGCATAAGATGTCTGCCGAAAACACGTGCACCGATATCGCAGCGGTTTGATCCGCGGGTGTCGGCCATCTGAGGTATCTCTGTGCCCCGGATTCTTATAAACGGGGAATCTGAGTAATGTTCTGAAAGTATTTTCCCCGCTTCCTCCTCTGAAATATCACTGCATAATGTGAGATGTATTGTTGACGTCATACCCCGCTTTGCCGGAACAAGATGCGGAGTAAAAAAGACCGGACGGCCGTTTCCGCCTGCCTTGCTGATTTCTTTCTGGATTTCCGTTGTATGCCGGTGCTCTGTGCCGGGAAGATATGCTCCTGCGTTTTCCACCCGTTCACAGTAAAGCAAATTGTCATTCAGTTTTTTACCGGCACCGGATATCCCGGAAAGAGAATCAATTATTATTTTTCCTTCAGTCATGCTGATAAACGGAATAAGCGGCAGGAGTGCGGCTGTCGGGTAACATCCGGGATTTGCAATCAGCCCGCTTTTTTTAATTTTTTCCCTGTAAATTTCCGGAAGTCCGTACACTGCGGATTTCTGGTACTGGGGTCTTGGCGGTTCAGAGCCGTACGATTTTTTAAAATCTTCAGGATTTTCAAGCCTGAAGTCGGCTGACAGATCAATTACGGTGGTTTTTCCGATAAATGTCTCACAGACCTCCGCTGAAGTGAGATGCGGCAGACAGGAAAAGACTACATCCGCTTTTTCAGGATCGATTTCGTCAACTGATGCAAAATTCTCTCTGGTTTTTAGCGAATTTCCGGAATACAGACCTTTATCATAGCCTGATACCGTATTACCGGCTTTTGTCGAAGAGACTGCTGTAATTTCTGTAATCTGCGGATGGTTTTCCAGAAGCCTTAAAAGGACCATTCCGGTATATCCGCTTGCTCCAAGTACAACTGCTTTCATTAAATCTCCAGCGTCGGGATCCTTCTTTTTATTGCATCCCTGACTACATTATGTGCTGCATTTTCCTTCAGGACGGCAAAAATGGTATCATCACCTGCAATTGTCCCGATTATTTCCTGAATATTCAGTTTATCGAGAGCATAGGCCACACTGTCAGCATGACCGGGCAATGTATGAATAACAGCAAGGTTGCCTGAAAATTTTATTGAAATAAAGGCCCTCTGCACATCCTGAATAAAGATAGTCTCCGAATCCCTTCGTTCTTCTTCGCCAGGGAGTGTATAGTAATATCCGTTCCATCCATCAGAAACTTTCCCGACTTTCAAAAGTTTAAGGTCCCGTGAAAGAGTTGCCTGGGTCACCTTGTGGTTTTCCTTAAGAAGGTGGTCCAGCAATTCTTCCTGCGAATGAATTGTCTGTCCTTTTATCAGTCTTTTTATAGCCTGAAGCCTTATTTCTCTTTCTTTCATCACAGCCTCATTGTATATTTATTCCATTATTTTGAATAAACATACATTAATTGACGGCTTAGCGCAATATATTTTTTACCTTATTGTATGATTTTATGTTAAAAGATCTTCAATTTATTGGTTTTTTCCCCTTATAACTGCTAATATATCTCCCGGGAGTGCTTATGAGAAAACTGCTGATTTCCTTTTTATTGATTTTTGCAGCCGCATCATTATTTGGAGAAGATCTTGATGACGGGCTGTATGCCAGAATTACAACAAACAAAGGGGAGATTTTAATAAAACTTGAATTTGAAAAAGCCCCCCTGACAGTCATAAATTTTGCAGGTCTTGCCGAAGGGACCCTCAGGAACAGCCATACTGACGGCAAACCCTTTTATGACGGACTCACGTTTCACCGCGTGGTTCCCGATTTTGTAATCCAGGGCGGAGATCCGAACGGCAATGGGACCGGAGGACCCGGATATTCATTTCCTGATGAATTTCATCCGGACCTTAAGCATAATGCTGCAGGAATTGTTTCCATGGCTAACTCAGGTCCCAACACAAACGGCAGCCAGTTCTTTATTACACTTTCTGCGACAACGGCAACCCATCTTGATAACAAGCATTCGGTCTTTGGAAAAGTTGTTTCCGGAATGGATGTGGTTAATTCGATTAAGGAAGGCGACAGGATAATTTCAATCAGAATTATCAGGGCAGGGGCCAAGGCAAAGGCATTCAGAACAGATCAGGCTGCATTTGACAAAAAGCTTCAGGAAGCTGCAAACCTGCAGGCAAAAGCCGAAGAAGAGCGTTACGAGAAAGAGAAAGAACTTGCCTCAAAATTCCTCAGTAATTCAAAAAAAAGTCCGTCAGGCATATACTACAAAATTATTAACGAAGGAAACGGTCCGAAACCGGATGCCGGTAAAATTGTCAGCCTTCATATTCAGGGAGCTCTCCTTTCAGGTCAGGTATTTACATCAACCAGAAGCGGTAATCCTGTTGAAATGGTAATAGGCCAGGGAAAACTCCTTCCCGGGCTTGAGGAAATGATACTTGATATGAAGCCGGGTGAAAAACGACAGATGGTACTCCCACCCGAAACCGCCTTCGGCAGCGCCGGATATCCGGGAGTTATCCCTGCGGATTCGTTTATTTACTATGAAGTAGAGTTGATGAGTGTGAAATAATAAAAAACCCCGAATTACAAGCACGAACCACGAATTAAGATCAGGCTAAAGCCTCTTAACATAAACCGTATACATTCACGTTATCCGTGACCCATTCGTGTAATTCGCGATTCGGGGTCTGTCCCCATTAAAGCTGCACACCGAAATGAAACATCGGATACAGATCCAGTCTGAAGTCGTCACTGAACTCAAGCGGCCAGGTCTTGCTGAGCGGATAGAATGACGGCAGGGTCATTGATCCGTCAGGGATAAAAACATCAAGAGTCATTCCTGTAAATACTGCCAGTCTGCCGATTTTAAGCCCCAGGTTAAGCCTTAATGAAGGAAGGACAAAATTTGTCACATTCAGTCCAAGACTGGATACAAACGCATCTGCCGGATTTTCTCCCTGAACATACTGCTTGAATGAAAAGTCGGATTCCAGATAAAAACTTTTAACCGGAATCCTGATTCCCACGCCTATACCTGAATAAATTATATTATCAGTTTTGAATGTTTCGGGATTTAGTCCTGCATAGAAGATTGTATACAGAAGCCTGGTGCCAAGCTGAAAACCTGTATATAAACCTCCGTTTTCTGCGAACCAGAGACTGAAATTGTGGAGTCCTTCGGATGATATATTGACCAGACCTATCGGTATG
>CAZKOK010000029.1:0-14382 GCA_964554355.1 uncultured Spirochaetia bacterium
GTATAATATCACCAGGAATTAATAAATGGATATTGCCGTGAACTCCCTCACCTTGTACATCAGCAAAGTTTCCGACTATATAAAAGGAATTAGCAGGATCAGTGGGATTGTTTGCATCAAATATTGTTCCTTCTTTATCAGCAATGAAAATCTGTCTTAATTATAAACTGAATATTTAAAAATGGAGAAATTTATTCGGGCTAAAGGCTGAGTATTTCCTATAACCCGGGAAACAGCTTCATTCCTGTAAAGCAGGAATCTTTTTATATGATACTTCCAAAAGAATATAACTACCGATAAAGTTCGGGTATAGGTACGTGGCCTGACCGATAAATTCTGATTTTAATGCAAATAAAAAAACAATTATATTCTCCCCACTTGCCTATACCCGCCATTAACACCGGTTTTATCGGTAGTTATAGTAATATTCAGGATTTATGAATAAAAAGTAGTATTTCTGAAGGAATTATGATTTTGAAGCATTTGGATAATAATCAGCGCGCAGGCGGAAATCCCTTTTATATGCAACTTTTTTTTCTGAAGGAAAATTAGTATTTGACTTTGCAGATAACCATTTCTTACAATTAATCCAGTACTGAAATGTGCAGCATTTAAAAAATCGGAGGAGAACATGAAAAAAACTTTTCTTTTCATCGTTCTTGCATTTCTGTTGGTAACACTTGTATTTGCCAAAGGATCAAAAGAACAGAAATCCGAGATCGATCTCGAACTGGAAGCAGCTTCAGACATTACCCTGGTTATCTGGTCGGATGAGACCAGATCTGCGCTGCTTGAGGAACTTGGGCAGCAGTTTACCGAAAAATACGGTGTTAATGTTCAGGTTCAGCAAATGGGTTTCGGTGATATCCGGGACAACATCAAGATTGCGGCACCTGCCGGAGAAGGCCCTGATGTTATTGTCGGTGCGCATGACTGGATAGGCGAGTTAATCACTTCGGGTATTATAGCTCCTATTGATCTCGGCAGGAAGAAAGATTCATTCACCGAAGCGTCAATTCATGCTTTTACCTGGAATGGTGAAGTATACGGGATGCCCTATGCAGTTGAAAATCTGGCCTTTATCTACAATCCGGATCTGGTCCCGACAGTTCCGAAAACATGGGAAGAAGTTATGTCGGTATCTGCCAGTCTGGAAAGTTCCGGCAAGGCAAAATACGGATTTATCCGTCAGGATGGTGATCCCTACCATTTCTTCCCGATCCAGACTTCATACGGAGGATATGTATTTGCTGTAAATGCAGACGGTACCTATAATCCTGACAAAGTGGGAATTGATGACGAAGGATCAATTCGGGCAGCACAGTGGCTTGAAAAGATGGTTAATGACGGACTCATGCCGGCAGGACTGGACTGGGACACATATCATGCTCTTTTTGAAAGCGGAGATGCAGCGATGATCATAACCGGTCCATGGGCAATTGAACGGCTTGATGCTTCCGGAGTAAATTACAAAATTGCCAAAATTCCCGCAGGAGGAAAGCCTTTCCTTGGTGTTCAGGGCTTTATGGTAAGCGCTTTTTCGGAAAATCCCGCACTTTCTGCTGCATTCCTCACAGAGTTTGTCGCTCAGACAGAGCCGATGCTTACACTGTATGAAAAAGGCGGAAGACCTCCTGCCTATATTGATGCCCTGAATATGGTGGATGACCCTGCACTGGCTGCTTTCGGAGAGGCCGGAAAAGACGGACTGCCGATGCCTGCAATTCCCGAAATGTCCGCAGTCTGGGCAGCCTGGGAAGACGCGATAAAGCTGATAATGCTAAAGGAACTGACGGCCGAAGAAGCATTTACAAATGCGGCAAAACAGATACGACAGGCAATAGCAGGGAACTAAACAGTGAAAACAAAAAAAAATGAAGAGGGCGTTTCTGCGCCCTCTTCCCTCATCGGAAATAATACCGGTTTTCCGGGACTGCTTTTCGGTCGTACAGGTTTTCTGATATTAAGGATTATCGCTCTTGGCGTAATTGATGCCGTTGCAGTTGCTTTCTTCCTTACACTTATAGCCAACGGAAGGCTACCCCTGGGCATATTGATTGTTCTGATTACAATAGGCCTGAATTTCGTTTTTTTTATGAAAAAACTCTATTCTTTCAGATGGTTTGCTCCGGGGCTTATGCTTATGCTTGTAATGATGGCCTATCCCACTGCTTACACCATTTATATGGCTTTTACAAATTACGGAGACGGTCATCTGCTCACCAAAATGCAGGTTATTGAGCAGTTAGAAAAGAAAACCTGGGAGCCGGAAGGGGCGGAAGTTTATTCATGGACAGCTTTCCGTTCGGCAAAGGGCGAATATGTGCTGTGGCTTCAGTCCGATTCGGGACGGGGTTTTATGGCAGAACAGGATAAAGCCATTGTTCCGGCAGAAGACGTGAAATCATCAATATCGGAAAATCTGGATTCTGCCGGAATCCCTGAAGGTATAGAAGAATTTAAAAGGCTTAACCGGATAGAGGTAATAAAGTATCTGGATGAGATTTCGGCACTGAGTTTTGGTTCGGCCCCGGAGACTGTTCGGATATCCGGCCTGGATTCCGCACAGAAAATGGAACCGCGTTACCGTTATAACTCTGAGACAGATACCCTTTATGATATCAGGGACAATGTGTCATACAAGGCAGTGGAAGGGACTTTTGCCGCAGATGACGGAACAAAGCTTTCTCCCGGATATTATGTGGGAACCGGAGCCAAAAACTTTTCAAGACTGTTCACAAGCCCTGCATTAAGAGGTCCTTTCATTAAAATATTTATATGGACGTTTGTTTTTGCAGGAATGTCGGTGCTTCTTACGTTTTCTGTGGGACTGTTCTTTGCCCTGGTATTCAATCATCCGGGAATGCCCGCCAGGAAAATTTTCAGGTCGCTTCTTTTGATCCCATATGCGATTCCGGCATTTATCAGTGTAAATGTATGGAGAGGAATGCTTAATCCGCATATAGGAATTATTCCGAAGTTTCTTGAATCTGTTTTCGGCGCCAGTCCCTTGTGGCTTTCTGATCCGTTCTGGGCAAAATTCGGTATTCTTGTTGTACAAACCTGGCTTGGGTTTCCATATATGATGCTGATCTGTACTGGAGCCCTGCAGTCAATTCCCGGTGAAATATACGAAGCGGCAAAAATCGACGGGGCCCCTCCATGGCGGCAGCTTATCAATATGACTCTGCCGATGCTGCTCGTTGCGGTAGGACCTCTGCTGATTGCATCATTCGCCTTCAATTTTAATAATTTTACGGTTATTGATATTTATGCAGAAGGCGGCCCGCCGATTGCTAATTCGCCGACTCCTGCGGGACATACAGATATACTTATTACCTATATTTTCCGTCTGGCATTTCAGGGGGGCCGGGGTTCCGATTTTGGTTATGCATCTGCAATTACCATCATTATTTTTCTGATAATTGCTGTCGTAACTGCATTGCAGTTCCGTTATACCAAAGTATGGGAGGATGTATCGAAAAATGTCTGAGAAAAAACAAAAATCATTAATACAGTCAGTGAGGATACAGAGGAGAATTTCATTTGTTCTGAGAATTCTTCTTGCGCTGATTGCTGTCATTTTTGCTGTCGGTCCCGTCCTTCTTATTGTATCTGCTTCTCTTGATCCGCGGGATTCAATGACCTCCCAGAAACTGATTCCTCCCGGTGCCACAGTGAAAAATTATTCAGAACTGTTCTCAAGCGAAGTCCATCCGTTTGGAAAGTGGCTTTTGAATACACTGAAGATTTCTTCGATAACTGCGGTGCTTACGATTTTTATCTGCTCGATCAGCGCCTATGCTTTTTCCCGCTTCAGGTTCAAAGGGAGAAGACCTCTTTTGCTGAGTGTTTTTCTTATTCAGGTTTTTCCGAATGCCCTTACAATGATTGCCACTTTTCTTCTGATTCAGGCGATAGGAAAGTTTGTTCCGGGACTTGGGCTTAACAGTCACGGCGGGCTTATTCTTGTCTACCTGGGCGGCGCCATGGGGATAAACACCTGGCTTATGAAAGGCTATTTCGATTCTGTGCCCAGAAGCCTTGATGAATCGGCTAAAATTGACGGAGCATCCAACTGGCAGATTTACTGGAAAATAATTATCCCTGTTGTAAAACCAATAATTGCTGTTGTTACGCTTCTTTCCTTTATTTCTGCATATTCAGATTTTCTGATCCCGCAGATAATAATTCAGGATACAAACAAATTCACCCTTGCTGTCGGACTGACTCTGTTTATCAGGAGCGGTCAGTACAGTCAGTCCTGGGGGGTTTTTGCCGCCGGGGCCCTTATCGGGGCGGTCCCGATTGTAGTCCTCTATCTTTTCCTGCAGGATTTTCTGGTAAGCGGACTTACAGCGGGGGCTGTAAAAGGATAGCGCATGCATCTGGAGGACCTGTTCGGTATTTTTTCGGACCCCTTAAAGCGCAGCAGATATCATGAGTGGACAAAATCGGTAATTTTCCATCAAAGGGGGGATTCCGGGGATACGGCCGAACCGGGCAGTGAATACCCTGTCAGGGTTTATACTCCCGATACAGAACTGTTTGAAAAAATAGTAATAATCTATACTCTTGACGGTTCGTTTCCTGTGCCTGAACAGAGCGGTTATGGAGAATTTACACCCTGTGAAACCGTCTGGGACACTTTAAGCTGGAAATATGTCACCGAATGGACCTTTATTCTGCCTCCCCGGGAAAAGAACACGCTTTTCCGCTACATGATTTATGGAATTACCAGAGATTCGGGCAGGATTATTTATGCAAATACCTCAGCTGAAGATCTGAATAAAGCGGAACATTTCGGAATATGGATCAACAATTATCCGGTCCCTGAATGGAGCAGAAAAGCGGTAATTTATCAGATCTTCCTGGACAGATTTAATCCGGGCAGGGGCCGCACGTGGAACCGCAAAGCCCGCACAATGATGGATATTTACGGCGGCACGATTAATGGAGTTACGGAAAAACTGGACTATATAAGTTCTATGGGGTTCAATGCAATCTGGCTGAGTCCTTTTTTCCCAAGTCCCTCGCACCACGGATATGATGCAACGGATTATTTTTCTGTCGAACCGCGTCTTGGAAGCATGGAAGACATGGAAAGGCTGATAGATGAGGCGGGGCAGATAAAAATAAAGCTGATTCTTGACTTTGTTGCCAATCACTGGTCAAGGGAACACCCTCATTTTTTAAAAGCGGTATCGGACCAGGATAATCCTGCAAAAGACTGGTATATCTGGAAAAAATATCCGCATGAATACGAATCGTTCTTCGGTGTAAAGGAGCTTCCGAAAATAAATCTTTTAAACCGGGAAGCCCGCGGATACCTGTTTGATTCGGCCGTGTTCTGGATAAAGAAAGGATTTTCCGGACTTCGTCTTGATTATACTCCGGGACCTCAGCAGGATTTCTGGGCCGATTTTTACTCTCACTGCAGGGAAGCAAGCCGTGATGTCTGGATTTTCGGAGAAGCTGTCGAAGGAGCAGTACAGCAGCGTTCATTTTACGGAACCATGGATGGAAGTCTGGATTTCCTGACATCAGCTGCAGTCAGGGGATGTTTTGCCCATAAAAATATTCCCTTAAGGAAGCTGGCTTCGTTTATGCAGGTACACCGCAGTTATTTCCCTGAAAAATGGTCCAGCCCGGTGTTTATCGACAATCATGACATGGATCGGTTTCTTTATGTGTGCCGGAATGACCCTGGTGCCCTTAAGAGGGCGCTGGTCTTTATCTATACATTGGATCAGCCGCCCATAATATATTACGGAACAGAAGCGGGGCTTGGTCAGAACAGGGGGTTTCGTGAACGGGGACACAGCAAAATGGAAGACTCGCGGCGTCCGATGGACTGGACGGAGACCGACCGGTATGGGCTTAAGCTTTTCTGTACAATACTTGCCAAAATAAGGAAAGACTTTCTGGATTTCTTTACAGGGAAAAGAGAAATTGAATATATAAGCAGCCAGACAGTTGTCTGGAAACTGTCAAAAGGAAAAAACCCGCCATTGTTTGTGGGTATAAATAATGATAAAAAAAGTGCGGCTTCGTTATCCGGCGTAAATCTGAAAGGATATAAAGACATACTCGGCATGGATTCTGAACTTGTTATAAAAGATGATCAGGTCAGGACTTCCGCCGGCTGCGCTTATATCCTTGCTAAAGGGAGTTAATTATGAAAAAAAGGATTTATGTAATTTTATCTGTTCTGCTGAGCGGACTGGTATTAAGTCTGATTGCGGCTTCATGTGCAACTGACGGCACAGTTAAAAGGGAAATCAAAACAGGAGAAAACATTCTCTATCTTAATCTTGTCTGGCACCAGCACCAGCCGTTGTATTTCAGGGATGAAGCCACAGGGGTCTATTCCAGGCCCTGGGTAAGGGTGCATGCCACAAAAGATTATTATGATATGGCGTCAATTCTGGAGAAATATCCGGACCTCAAGGTGACATTCAACCTGACACCTGTACTTCTCAGGCAGCTTGATGATTTCTCATCAGGAGCAATAGACAGGTACTGGGAGCTTGCCCTGATTCCTGCCGAAGAACTTTCCGGGAGTGAAAAACAGTTTATTCTTGAGCGTTTCTTTGATGCAAATCACGAGAATATTATAAAAAAGTTTCCCAGGTATTGGGAACTTCTTGAAAAACGGAACAAGATTGATACAGGAACAGTTGAAGGACAGAACAGTTTTTCTGCAAATGACTACCGGGACCTTCAGCTTTTGTTTAATCTGGCCTGGTTTGATCCTGATTTTCTCGGGCAGGAGCCGCTTGCGTCTCTGGTTGAAAAGGGGAAGGGCTTTAGCGAAGCAGACAAGACGACAGTATTTGATGAAGTGCAGAAGATAATTGACGGAATTGTTCCGCTGCATAAAAGACTGCAGGACAAGGGAATGATAGAAGTTATTACAACGCCTTATGCACATCCGATACTTCCGCTTTTATTTTCAACTTCAATTGCCAGGGAGAATGACCCTGAAGCTGAGCTTCCGGATGAGTTTTATTATCCTCTGGATGCAAAGGCCCATCTTGATAAAGCAGTGGAAGTCTACACCGGCAAATTCGGGCATGCACCCACGGGGCTTTGGCCGGCGGAAGGAGCAGTGGCTCAGGAAATAGTGAAGATGGTTTCAGACGCGGGGTTCAGGTGGATGGCAACCGGTGAACAGGTGCTGGCAAAGAGCATTGATATCGGCAGTTTCATAAGGGACTCCTCCGACACGGTAGTTGAAGCCGATGCTCTTTACCGTCCGTATTATGTTCAGGCGGCCCGCGGAAACCCGGTTGCAGTGGTTTTCAGGGACCTGAGAATTTCCGATATGATCGGTTTTGAATATTCCGGAACTCCGGGAGTTAAGGCTGCAGAAGACTTTATTTCAAGGCTGGAAAATATCAAAAAAAGGCTTGATGAACAGGCCCTGCAGAACTCCGAAGCGGCCGGACCTCACCTCGTCAGCATAATCCTTGACGGTGAAAATGCCTGGGAAAATTATCCCAATGACGGAAAGGAGTTTTTTAATGCGCTTTATTCAAAACTGAGTGAATCGGATTTTATCCAGACAGTATCGGTAGATGAATATCTGGATATGTTTCCCGAACAGCGGAAGATCGACGACCTCTGGCCGGGCAGCTGGTTTTCTCCGGACTTCGCCACATGGATAGGTGAACCCGAAGAGACAAAGGCCTGGAACTATCTGGGAAAAACAAGGAGCTTCCTGTCGGCATATGATCTTCAGAAAAGAAAAAAGGCGGACCCTGAAAAACTGGCCGCAGCTGTTGAAGCCATGTATTTTGCCGAAGGATCGGACTGGTTCTGGTGGTACGGACAGGACCAGGATTCGGGAGTTGATGAATATTTTGATGAAGCCTACCGCAGCCTGCTGGGCAGCGTTTATACCATACTCGGTGAAGAAGTCCCTGAATACCTGAAGGTGCCGATCATACCGCCGCGTGCCGCTCCGCCGAAAAGAATTACACTGGATATGATTGATCCGGCCATAGACGCCGCGATAAGCCCCGGCGAATGGGATGCTGCCGGTTACTATAAAAACAGCGGAGATGCCCAGGCCAGAGGAGCTGATATCCTTGATGCAGTTTATTACGGGTATAACAAGGGGAACATGTTCCTGCAGATTGAACTTGCACAGCCGATATCTGCTGTCTTTACATCGGGAATACTGCATCTTTATCTGGCATATCCGGGGCAGACGAACCAGACGCCGTTTATAAATGTGCCGAATGAATCTGTGCTGGCAGGTTTTGATACCGCAGCTTATCTTGAAATCGGCAGCTCGGGCTGCAGACTCTTCAGGCGGGGACGCGACGGAGAGTGGACTGCAGAAGATGCCAAAATCAGAATGTCCTCGGAAGGCAAACATGTTGAAATTGCTGTCCCGTTTGCAGTTTTCGGAAATGTTGAAAGCGGTGATGAGCATTCAATATCGCTTTTTTACATTGAACCGTCAGGGGTAAAAGACCAGCTGCCGTCAGGCGGTCCCGGAAAAATACTTGTGCCGGACATCGGCAGCGGAATAAAGATTCTGGAAATCACAGACCCCCTGCAGGATGATCATGGCCCGGGAACATATACCTATCCCACAGATGCTGTATTTTCACCCGGAGTATTTGATATACAGAAATTCACTGTGGAGCAGGAAAAGAATTACCTTAAATTTGTATTCGAGATGGCCGGACCGGTCACAAACCATTGGGGTTCCAGTATAAATCTCTCACTCCAGACTTTTGATATCTATATCGACACAGACCCGGGCAAAGGCTCACGCAAACTGCTTGAAGGACGGAACGCTGTCTTTCCGAAAGATTCGGGCTGGGATTATGCAGTATGGGTGGAAGGATGGTTTCAGCAGGTGCTTGTTCCCAAAGACCCGTCCGATTCTGCCAGTGCGCCCGAAGAACTGGGCGGAACAGATGTAAAGGTAAGGGCCGAGGAATCTCCCGGCAGGGTCACAATCAGGATCCCGCTGACGCTGTTTGAAGGAAAGGACCCGTCCAGATTCGCTTATGCCGCAATAGTAATGAGTCAGGAAGGCTATCCGTCGGCTGGCGTAAGAAGAATAAGGGACGTACAGCCTTCAGCCTCCCAGTGGAAAATCGGCGGCGGTGAAAAAGCATCCGATATTACAAGGATCATGGACATGGTTGTCCCTGCCGGTTCGGCAAAGACCCAGGAGGAAATGCTTTCAGCATTTACACCTGCAACAGGATCTGTAGACAAACTGCCGCTTGATGATTTTGCAGTGGTTGAATTTATAAAATAGGAAAATATGGATATAATCCGGATTTCTGCCGCTGTCAGGAAGTTTCCTGACAGCGGCTTTTCTGTTTTTATGATGATAAAAACTTCTTCCTTGTGATTTGTCAGAGTCCAAAGTATACTTGTAAAATGAATTTCAGAAATGCAGTTTCGGCTGTTGTTCTTTTTTTTCTTTTCGCGGCATGTTCTGATAATAATCCGCAGGAACAGGGACGTTTAAAAATGACAGCCATTCTGGATACCATCATCCAGGACTGGGAAGGTCAGGAAGAGTTTATAAACGAATTCAACGGGCTTACCAATTCAGACCTGACAATTATTCAGCCCCCGCATCAGCAGTATAATGACAAGCTTCTTGTAAGCATTACCACAAATGATATTCCTGATTTATTTGAATGCCTTCCCGAATATCTGTCGCTTTATATAAGTGGAAATATAGCTCTGGATATTACAGATTATATTAATAAAAGCGAAAACCTGAAAAGCGTGGATCCTGAATATCTTGAATCTGTAAGATTCACGGACGGCAGGATTTACGGATTTCCTGCCAGGGACGGCGGCGGCTGCGTAACCTATATACGCAAGGACTGGCTTGATAATCTCGGTCTTGAAATTCCCGGTACCTGGGAGCAGATGTATCAGGTTATGCGCGCATTTACATTTAATGATCCTGACGGGAACGGGCAGAATGATACTTTCGGATATACTGATGTTGCCGCAGGTACCTATGACTGGTATAACCGCGTCTTTATGCTTGATGCGAGAATGGAAATATACTTCAAAGACGGACACTGGATTGACGGATTTTCGCAGGACTCTGTTATTCCGGCCCTTGAAAGGCTTAAGCTTCTGGCAGATGAAGGTCTGATTGATCCGGATTTTTTTACAAACACGACTTTCGCTGCCCGGACAAGGTTTTTTAACGGTGATGCGGGCATCTTTACCTATTGGGGCAATCACTGGGCCAGAAATATACAGGACAGGACCGAAATCACCTCTTCTGCCGGGGAAAACCCGGTAGAAGTTATTGCCCTGCCGCCGGTCTCCGGGGGTTTTTATATAAGGCGTGTGGGACCGGTCCTGGTTATCAGCACTTCTTCGGCAAATCCGTCCGAAGTCTTCCGCAGATTCATAGATCTTCAGTATGACAAGGGTCCGGTTCAGACCTTATTCACTTACGGTGTGGAAAATTATCACTGGGAAATATCAGACGGACAGATTAAATTCAGGGTGAACCCCAATGATCCGTACAGCGCTGAATTTACCAAGGCTTATGTTCCTCCCTCAGCGATCATCAACAACTGGCAGAAGCCTTCGGCTGATGATCCTCTGATTACGCCGGCCCTGGAGATCCTTGACAGGTATTCCGTAAAGGACAGAATAATGTTCGGGGGTCAGTATTTCAACAATTATTATCAGGAGATTGAGCGGACCCTCAAACCGGAAATAGTAATGAAAATAATATCCGGGGAAGTTACAATAAACGAAGGGATGGAATTATACAGACAGAAAAGCAGCCGGCTCTATCTTGATAAAATACTCGACGAATTAAATATGTCTGTCAATTGAGAGGTCCTGGCGGAATTCGCTTGGACTGATTCCGCGGTATTTACGGAAGACCCTTCTGAAAGTCTTGTCGCTTGAATATCCGACTGCTTTGGAAATTTCATAGATCTGAAGACCGGTGTTTTTCAGGAGTTCAGTCGCCTTTTCAATACGGGTTTTTTCTATGAAGTTTGAAAAATTAAGCCCTGTCTGCTCCTTGAAGAAATGTGACAGATAAGATTCGGTAATTGAAAACTCCGTGGCCACCATAAACAGTCCAAGATTGAAATTATTATAATTTTTTTCAATAAATTCGGTGATCCTGTTTATCAGCCGGATATTATGGCTTTTTTTATTTTCTTTTACAGTCCGGCAATATTCTGAAAAAATATTTTCATAATATTTGAGGTCAGGGGAATCATTTTCATATACCGTATTTACAGAACCGGTTATATTTTCCGGAAGCTGGTTCTTCAGTTTTATCAGGCTTCCTGCAAGTTCATCATACAGATTCTGAAGCTGCTGCATTTTAAGGTCTCTTTTTTCCATATTTTCACTGATAATGATATCAAAAACATTTTCCAGACCGGCTGTATTGCCTGCCTTAATCGAAACAAGCATTCTTGCTTCAAGATCTATGGGGAAATAATATTCCTGCCTGATTTCCTCAATCTGTTCATACATGATTATATTAAAACCAGAGTTATCAGTTACAGTATCAAGAGCTTCCCTGGCCTGGATATAGGAGGTATTCACTTTAAAAAGTGTATCTGCCGGTTTCCCGACCGCGATTGTCATTCCGGAAGTATAAAACTCCGAAATTTCGGAATTGAACGAAGAGAACAGGCCTGAAATATCTGCAAGCCTTATCCCATTTCCTTTTTCATCCAGAAGAAGCAGAACTGACAGAACAGTATCTTCATCCTCACCGACCAGAATACGGTTCTGCATTTTTTTTTCGAGAACTGATTTTAAAAGGATTTTGGTTTTCTGCAGTTCATCGATGGATTCAGCTGTATCAACAAGATCATATCCCCAGAGTTTTACAAGCGCAGTACAGTATCTGAAACTGCCGATGTCAAGATTCAGATAGTTGGTAAAAGTCTTAAGCTGCTCATGACTGCCGAAAAAACCGTGGAGTACACGGTCTATAAAGGCGTTCTGAATAAAACGCGACTGGGACCTGGCCTGGTCCTGCAGTTCCGTGCTTTTATGCACAAGTGTTGAAACGGTGGTTGTAAGCTGATTATAACTGAATTTCTGCGAAGCATCGGTTCCAAGGTAACTTCTGATGGTTTTCAGTGAATTCGCAAGCGGTTTGGCCCATCGGTTGGATATGTAGGATGCGGTACTCAGACATATTACCAGTGAAATCAGCAAACCGAGGAATGAGATGATCTGAAAAAGCCTGACTTTTTCAAGAACTATGTCTTCGGGAAGTATTGAAACATACTTCCATCCGGTTTTTGAGGATATGGTATATATAAACAGCGCCTTTTCCCCGTTGAGGGTTGTCGCCGTCATCCCTTCATTCCCTGAATCCGGCAGATCAGGTATTTTGAAATCCCCGTTTCCGAGAATGCTTATTACGATATTGTTTTCGTCAGCTATATAAATCAGTCCTCCGGGAGGCAGATTCGTATTATTCATTACTTTATGAACATCAGTCTCTCCGAGTAAATATACGATCACCGCATCAATTTCATCTGCCTTGCTGCTCAGATTTACCGGTATACTCTGAAGATAGGGTATCATCTGTTTGTTTTTAAAATCTTCAATTATTAGCGAACGGGCAGGGAGGATTTTCCCGTTAAAATATTGACTGGTTATATACCTGTGCCAGTCCCCCGAGGTAATTGTATCCATTCTGAAAAATGTCTTTGAATCATCAAAATCAGCATGTTTATACACCGAATAGGGAGTAAGAATAATATCTGCCTTGTTGAAGTATATATAGAAGGTTGAATCAAAAGATGTATGATACAGAAGATAGCTGTTAAGCTCATCAACAAGGTTCTTTAGAAGCATATTCCGTGCTTCTCCGCTGCCTGATGAAGGAAAATCGCTTTCATTCAAAAGCAGGTTGAGTCTTGCCGTTCCGGCAATCTGATATGTGGACCATTTAATATTTGTCAGATAGGTTTCCATGATTTCTTTTGTCTGCGACAGATGTGCAATGTTCGACAGTTTTATATGATTCTCATATTCAAGCACAAAAAACCTGTTCAGGATTACGCCGATACTCATGGGTATGCTTATTAAAACCAGATATGTCATGAGAAATCTGAAAAACAGACGATTAATTTTCACACATGAATACCTTTAACGCCTTTCAGGAATAAACCAGTGAAATTATCCGGATTCCGGTTCAGTTTATTTTACAGCATTTAAGGGAATTTCTGCACTTCAAAATAATATTTCGCAAAAATTGAGCCGTTTCGCAAAAATTGGGTGCTGATTTTCGCAAAAAAAAGGCAGTTATCCAAAAAATGGGTATCTGTACAAACAGCATAAACAGGGAAGAAAATAACTCAGGCTAAACTTTCGGGAGGAATCACTCTAATGATGTCTGCTGCATCCGGCGGAAAACTAAATTCAGGTATATTCAGTAAAATCCGGAAATACCGGATGTTTTATCTTTTCATGCTTCCGGGCTTTGCATATTTTCTTGTATTCCGCTATCTGCCGATGCTGGGCTTGAGATTTTCATTTTTCGAATGGGGTCTTGGAGGAGTCGGGGATTTTGTCGGACTGGAGCACTTCAGGGAAGCATTCAGGAGTGAAGGATTCAGACGGGCATTTTTCAATACCCTCCTGCTCAGTTCGATAAATATTGTTCTTCAAATGTCCCTGACCATTACAATTTCCATGCTTCTTAATGAACTGAGATCCAGAATTTTCAAAAGATTCGTCCAGACAGTTATTTATCTTCCCCACTTTCTTTCATGGGTAGTTGTCGGAGCATTGTTCACCCTTCTTTTGTCCCAGAGCGGCCTGGTGAATGCACTGAATAAACTTGCGGGAGCGGAGCCGAGATATTATCTCGGTGACCCCGGATACTGGCGTCAGACCTATATCCTTATTTTAAGCTGGAGAGAAGTAGGCTGGGGAACGGTCATCTTTTTGGCCGCTCTTTCGGGAATCGATCCGCAGCTTTATGAAGCTGCAAAAATGGACGGGGCCGGCAGGTGGAAGCAGATGCTTTATGTAACCCTGCCGCATCTTGTGCCGATCATAATTATCGTTCTGATTATGAACCTTTCAAAGATATTCAATTTATTTGAATCGGTTTTTGTCATGTACAACCCGAGGGTCTACAGCGTTTCCGACGTTCTGCAGACCTATGTCTACCGGGTCGGCATTGTTGAGCATCGTTTCGGTTATGCGACTGCAGTCGGGCTTTTTCGCTCAACCATAGCTTTTGCCCTGGTTATATCGGCAAATAAAATCGTCAAACGTCTGCGTGGTGAGTCAGTCCTGTAGGAGGAAAACGTTGAAACGCAAAAAAAAATCTTCAAATATCAGCATATTTAGCGCAGGAAATATCATTCTGAT
>CAZKOK010000030.1:0-6199 GCA_964554355.1 uncultured Spirochaetia bacterium
AAAGCGGTAACCGCTGCCTCTGACTGTCTGTATAAGAGATTTTTTTTCTCCAGGTTTTGCCCGTAAAGATTTGATGTGTGTATCCAGTGTCCGTGGATCTCCATCATACCAGTATCCCCAGACTTTCAGCAGTATCTGTTCCCGTGTAAGCAGATGGTTTTTATTTTCCATCAGGTATTTAAACAGATTGAATTCCTTTAAGCTGAGTGTTATTTCATTACCATCAATTTTAATTGTGCGGGAGCCTTCATCAACAATTATCCCTTCCATACTTGCCTGGACCGGGATCTGCATGGAACTGCGGTGCAGCAGTGCTTTTACTCTGGCAATCAGCAAATCATTACTAAACGGTTTTGAAAGATAGTCATCTGCTCCGGTGTTAATGCCAAGAATCTCATTCCGGACATCACCAGGAGCAGTAAGCATTAAAACAGGGACTGAAGAGAATTCACGAATTGCTGAACACGTCTTTTGCCCGTCTATTCCAGGCATCATAATATCCAGAATTATCAAATCGGCATCCGGATGATCATTCAGTAAATTCAGTAACGAATGACCGTCTCCACTGGTAAAAACTGTGTATCCTTCCTGCTCCGGAAAGAACCTGACCAGTTTGTGATAACGCGGTTCATCATCTGCATACAATATCGTTGCCGCCATAACAACTCCTGCTTATGGTTTCAGGGGAATCGGCGGAATATGCGGTTTGGCAGGTGTGATTGCTGAAGTTTTTCTCTACTCTGGCTTATAATCAGAGGCGTAAACAGCAGGCAGAATCAGGTTGAGGCAGGCTAATGGTATACGGCATGCCGGCTGATGGGTGAATACCGGACCGATGCCTTCAAAGAGGCTGAATATCAGAAAATGTCTCTGAAAAACGGTATAAAATACTCCTGGATGATCCCTGCATTGAAATTGTGACCGCCTGTATACATTTCCAGGGTACACGGAATGCCATTCTCTTCAAGCTGTACGGCCAGATACCTGGACCCGTTTATTATCCATTTGTACTGATCGTATTCCCCGACCATTATTTTAACCTGTCCGGGTCTGTCTTCTTTCCTAAGACAGGCGCTGATCTTTTTTGGAATATTTCCGAAACCCGATTCCCATTCGGCTGTCAGTTTATTGTCATCATTACTTCCGTCAAAAACCGGTACATCTGCAGTTTCGGGATCGTTTACATCAGGAGCAAACGCGGCTGAGTATCCCTGTTTGAACATCTGGTCCCAGCTGTTACCCAGCAGTGCATCCTTCAACCCGTTTTCATCGAAAGCCCCCGGCGAGAGTATAAGAAGCGCACAGAAAAGACCCGGATATTTCAGTCCCAGTTCCCAGGTCCCGTAACCGCCCATGCTGAAACCGGCCAACCCTCTTTTTTCAGGATCAATCGAATATTTTTTTTCGATCAGAGGGATCAGTTCATTTATGAAATGCGTTTCCCAGTTGCCGCTGACCGGAGAATCTGTGTAAAAAGTCCCGCCGAACTTATTGCCTGCGTCTGCACCAACGAGGATGAACGCCTTATCCGGGTTTTTACTGAATTCTGCATTAAGCAGACTTTCGAAAGATCCGATCTGAAAGGAGCTTCCCAGCCAGCCGTGCAGAAAATACACAGCCGGATAATTCTTTTCCGGTCTTTTCCCATCTTTCGGATAATCAGGAGGAAGGTATACCGCGACATCCATCTGTCCTTTACCGCCAAGCATACTCTTTGCCATCTCCGGAGAGTAGATGCGGAGACTCACAATACTTCCGGTAATAGTTTCTTCCTTTATTGATGCACCCCGCGAACAGCCCAAGACTGACAGACATATCAGGACAATTATAAGGGGGAAAAGACACATTTCTTTTATGAATCTCATTATTTTTCTCCATTGAATCTGTAATACAGATATTCTGCAGCCTGATATCGAATTTTACAATATTTTTTTTGTTTCTTTGTCCGGAGATGAAAAATTATTTTTTTATTTAAATAATAATTAAATAATTCCAGTGTGCATCTTCCTCCAAACTTGCTGGATTATTCAGCTAAAGAGGACAGCACATGTAAAACGGCGATAACGGCGACACAGAAAAACATTTGCTGGTGTTCCATAGATTGCGGATAATACCGAATAATCAGGTATTTTGAATTTATGGAATTATTGCAGATAAATAGGTGATATAATATTAAAAAGGGCAATACAATTCCTGAAGGATGCATTATGAAAAAAACAGCATGTACTGTAATTATTTTTTTATTTCTGATTATCCAGGCATATGCCGAAACACCGCAGCTTGTACTTCAGACCGGCCCCGACGCTTTGACCAATAAAATTTCAGTATCACCTGATGGAAAGTATCTTGTTTCTTCACAGCCTTTCGGCGGGGAAATAATTATCTGGGACGTGATTACGGGAAACGAGCTGAAACGGTACGGCGGGGATTACCGGAATGCCTGTTTTTCTCCTGACGGCAGTTATATTCTGGTAAGTACAGGTTATTATAGTAATTCCAGAATTGTCGGTGTCGATCCGGAAACGGGTACAGAATTATTCAGCCTGGAAGGGAAACAGGACCATATAGACCTTATGGCCTTTTCCCGTTCCGGTAAATATATGATTACTGCAGGCAGGGGTGGTACTATTAATATATGGGACGAAAAAACGCGAAGGCTTAAGTCTGCACTTGACGGTCACAGTAATGTGATTAATGGCTTCGATATTTCATCGGATGAAGCAAAACTTATTTCTGCAGGCAAAGACAACAGTGTAAAAATATGGGATATGCAGACCGGCCGGCTTATTAGTACATACAATAACCACACCAGGAGTGTGGATTGTGCTGCCTTTTCGCCGGACAGCAGATCTTTCTTTTCAGCTGCGGGAAGGACCCTGGTTGAGCAGGATACTGCATCGGGCGAAGTAATTCGCTCATCTTCAGCATTTGATTATCAAATTGATCAGCTGCACATGCTGCCTGATGGAAAATCACTGCTTGCCGCTTCAGCATATGAATTGAAACAATTTGATATTGAAAATTTGCAGGTATTGAATGAATACAGCTTCGGACTCGGCTGCATTGAGCTGTCGGTAGACGGGAATTCCTACTTCAGCTGCGAAAGCATGGACGGTTTACGTCAGATTGATATTGAGAGCGGCCGGGTAATGAAATATTTCGGTGCCAATATTAATAATATTGTCGGTCTTGCATTTTCAGCGGATGGAAAATATCTCCTGGCAGGGGGAGACGGTAAATCTGCTGCGCTCTGGAACGTTCAGGCAGCCGAAAATAGCAGTGTTTTTACCGGTGTACATCTTGTAAAGTCCGTATCTTTCTCTTCAGACGGAAAACTGGCGCTGGCTGCTGATGCGGACAGTCTGACTGTCTGGGACATAAACAGCGGAAAGATGGTGCAGACAATTTCCGGTCACACTGAATTCATAAAAAGTGCCGTTTTTTCTGCTGATAACAATTTTATTGTTTCCGGCAGCAATGACAAAACAGTTAAACTCTGGAACGCCGGAACAGGGCAGGAACTGCGGTCATTTACCGGACATGGGGATTATGTAAATGCCGTGGCCGTTACAAATGATAATCGTTATATTGTCTCGGGAAGCAGCGACATGACAATCAGGATCTGGGACTTGAAAAGCGGAAAATGTCTGAAAACAATTGAAACTGAAAACAGGGTATTCAGTATGGCCCTGTCTCCCGACGGCCGGTACCTGGTTCATAATGGTGATGGTGAAAAAATAGATTTAATTGAAATTCCTTCCGGAAAAATAAAAAAATCATATCCTGTATCCTCATGGGTTATTGACTGCGTGAACTTTTCGATGGATGGAAATTCAATTGTGTATGGAGATTTTACGGATTATTCCGCAAGAATAATTGATCTGGCCAGCGGCAGGGAAACTTCTGTATTGGCCGGGCACGGGGCAAGAATAAATGCGGCAGTAATTTCACCGGATAATAAATTTGCAGCCACTGCAAGCGACGATCAGACGGTGCGGCTTTGGAACCTGGAGAATGAAAAATCGGTGTCGCTTATAATTTCTGACAGCGGTGAAGATTGGGTAATAATAAACGAGGAAGGATTTTGGGCAGGGTCATCCAATGCAGATAAGCTGCTTTCATTAAATCAGGGCATGCAGTCATGGGAAATTGATCAGTTTGCTCTCCGCTTTAACCGCCCGGACAAGGTCCTGGAAGATCTGGGCTGTCAGGACCATGAACTTCTGAATTACTATTATACACGATATATAAATCGCCTGGGCAGACTTGGCCTGGATGAAGAAAATCCTGATGATATCTTCAAAGTCCCTGAAGTCGAAATAAACCATTACGAGCAGAATAACAAGTTTATCGATTTAACCTTTACTATGAAGGAAAATCATCCGGGAATGTCATTACTTAAATATTATGTTTATGTGAATGATGTGTCTTTGCATGGCAGCAGGGGAAGGACGGTTTCCGGTAAAGTCAAAACAATTAATGAAAAACTGGAACTGGTTGAAGGACTTAACAAGGTTGAAATTTCATGTATGAATTCAGCCGGGGCCGAATCCCTGCGAATGCCGATGTTTTTCAATTATACAAAGGACAGTAAGTCCGATTTATATTTTCTGGCTTTTGCAGTATCGGAATATGCGGATGAAGCAATTCAGGACCTGAATTATTCGGCAAAAGATGCCGAAGATCTCGGCCGTCTGTTTAAATCAATGGAAGGAAATGAATTTAATAAAGTCCACGTACTTATTTATCTGAATGAGAATGTGAATCTTTACAATATCCGTAATGCCGGACAGTTCTTCGGCGGCTCATCGGTTGATGATACTGCAGTGCTTTATATTTCCGGTCACGGCATGCATGACGATGACCCGGCATCCACATACTACTTTATAACTCATGATACCGAACGCAATAATATCGGCCAGACAGCCGCCAATTATAATTTTATAGAAGAACTGCTGCAGGGAATTGCCCCCAGAAACAAACTGTTTTTAATGGACACATGCAGTTCAGGCGAAGTAGCAGACGAAACATTAAGCAGTGCGTATCAGGCTGAACAGAATCAGAGTATGGAAGGCAGAACAATTGACAGTCGTGGATCATTTGCTGACCGTCAAAAAAAGGCAATTAAGGAATATCTTTTTCTGAAGGACAGGTATATTTCAAATGATTTATTCAGGCGTTCGGGTGCTGTTGTATTCTCATCATCCAAAGGCAGCGAAGTATCTTTTGAAAGTTCAGCGGTTGAAAACGGATATTTTACCGAAGCAATTATGGAGGCATTTACCGGCAAGGCAGACAGCAATACGGATTCATATATTACACTTGAAGAGCTGAAAAGCTATGTTATGAAAAAGGTCACGGAATGGACCTGGAACCTTCAGCATCCTGTTGTAGACAGAGACAATATTTTTGCATCCTTCAGTTTTCCGTTTGCCAGGGCGGATGATTCAGATTCATCCTATGAAAAGACCCTGGAATTAATAAAATTAATTGATTCCTATTCTGATGATTTCAATGAATTCAGAAAACTGATAAATGCCGGAGCGGATATTGATGCCGCAGGGAAATACGGAAGACGGACATTAAGCCGGGCACAGCATAACATCAGCTTTCTCGAATTCTGTATTCAAAAAGGTGCTGAAATAAACTTTACCGATTCGCTGTATAATGAAAGTCCTCTGGCTGCTGCAGTACAGGAAAACATGATTAATGCAGCCAGGCTGTTATTGGAAAACGGAGCTGATCTGTATCTGGGAAACAAAAAACCGGCAGATCTGGTCTGGAGCGAGGAAATCCTTGCTTTATTAAATTCCTGGGGATTGAATGATCCACGATACGGCAGCAGACAGAAAAATCTGAACCAGTTCCTTCTGAATATTGCTGAAAATGACTTTAATACAGTCTATATGACCCGGCTTCTGGATAAAGGGGCCGATGTAAATATCAGAGGGAAATACAATGCATCTCTTCTGCGTCTGGCCTGCGGATATTCCGGAACAGCCGACCTTGAGTTTGTACTCGGCTATGGCCCCGATGTGAATATGCAGGACGATGACGGAAATACCCCGCTTCTCTATCTGCTTGTCTATTCACAGGCAAATCCGGAAAAGATAGAACTTCTGCTGAAACATGGCGCGGATATTTCAATAAAGAATAACCGGGGAGAAAGCGCATTACAGATAGCCCGGGATAAGCAATT
>CAZKOK010000030.1:6209-7024 GCA_964554355.1 uncultured Spirochaetia bacterium
CCCGACTAAGTCTAAGTTGAAAGAGCTAGGTTTGGGATAAGCAATTGAATGATATTGTCTCATTGCTGTTGAAATATCAGTAGAAATACACACAAATTCCAGAGAGATCAGGAACCTGACAAGGATATATATGCCTGGTAATTTACATCAGCCGCATGGTTTTTCTTATGTGACAGACTTTGGTACAGTATTATAAAATACCTCTGTCAGTAAATTTGTATTGCATATACGGTTGCTGAATAATTGGCAACAAATGCAACATTATCCGCCAGAGTGAGTGAAGTCGCATACTCTGAACCCGGAAGAGATACGCCCTCTTCCTTTGGAAAAGCAGGCGGAGATGATGTATTTGCCCCGGATATATCATATATTATGAAATCATTGGTGCCTGTGTACCCGTTGGCAGCAAATAAATGACCTCCGGAAACTTCCAGATCCCAAAAACGCCCATTAATAGCATCTGCTATGGATCCGGCTGATCCAGGAGATGCAGGATTTGAAATATCCAATGCATATAAATATGTTTCGTTAGAACCATAATCCAGTTCCAGAAAAACATAATCGCCTGCCAGTGCAATTGATACTACAGGATCAGCTGTGTTGTATGTTCCTGCCAGGAAAGGATTGGAAGGAGTGCTGTAATTGAGTATTACAAGTCCGGCATCAGTAGCAGCATAAATATAACTGGAATTGACACAGAGATCATAAACTGTACCGGCAATAGGATAAAAATCCATTTCTGCCATTGTGCTTTTATCTATAATATAAACGCCGCCGTCTCCGCCATCGTTTTCTTCAAAACATGCAAAGAGATA
>CAZKOK010000030.1:7034-14311 GCA_964554355.1 uncultured Spirochaetia bacterium
CGGTGTGGAAAAGTGATACATGGGCTGCCTTCCAGATCACAGGTTCCGTAATCTGCAGACAGATCACCCAGTCCGCCTTTACTTACCAGGGTTCCGTTATCCTCATGATTTATAGAGAGATAACAATTTGAACTGTCTACCGCTATTCCAGTGATAGCAATATACGGCATATACATAAATTATCATTGTTATCAGCAGGACCGGCAAGAAACAGATAAGCCGTTATGCCCGAACAGATGATCCCTGCTCCCAATGTAATAAGCCCGCCGATTACCTGAGCATTCTCAGATAATCCTGACAGCTGGAGGGCGATTGTATCAATATTATTAAGCAGTGTCTCGATATCCGCATAGATTCCGTCGGCAGTAAAAAGGGTTTCACCTGTTTCTGTAATCAGTGTTTTAGCCGAAACAGAATAGCTTTTCCCGACAAGTGAAATGTTTCCAACAACGATATTCTCTGCTGACAGAAGCTTTCCGGCTTCCAGGGCGCAGGAATCATCAACACAGCCGCTTAGCGAGAATTCAAGTTCCAACAGCAGGGTTTCTCTCTGGCTTATATCAATGACAGTATACACACCTGTCTGAAAGAGTGCTGAGGACAATCTTGAAATCATTGCTTCCATATCTTTTTTTGATATGTCTTCGGTTGAAAAATCCATTACAGTTATAACAGGCTTTTCCTGTGAAAATATTACATTTGCTGTAAGCATAAAGAATAAAAATAATATCACTGCTTTGTTTTTCATATCCATACATCCTGAAACGGATTTTTGTAAAAATTATTATTAAAATGTATCCTGTTTTTTTAAATTTTTTAATGAAATGAATAAATCATTGCCTGAAAAACCCCATTTTATTATACATGCCGGATATTTATGCCCAAACGCAGACGGCCCGGGAGATTGCTTCATATTAGGAAATAAAGGGATATATTTTTTTCATACAGAGAGTTTGACAGGAATTATAACTATTCCTGTTATTAAACGGAATTTTAATTATTGCTGTAAAACCGGTAGTGATGTATATTTTTTTAAGCGGAAATACAAATTGTCGGTTATCTTATATTCCGGCAGTCTGATTCGGATATCGGGTCCCGGGCGTATTTGCTGAACGCTGCGGACAAAGAGAGGTTAGTCATTAAATGAAATTGAAAAAATGGTGCATATTGGTTCTTCTGCTTTTTGTCTCATTAATTGCTGCAGCTGAAGAAGAAAGTGACAGCGGAATCAAACCGGATTTCGGGCTTGCCGGGTTCGGTTTTTTTAATGCCGGAGGATATGCGGGCATTACAGGATTCGATATTGTCCCCGGAGTTGATTCCAGCATAAGGCTTTATCTGTTCGGCGGTCGTTATGGCGATGGATATTTCCGTGATACAGATGGAAACCAGCGGGTGGATGAATCGTTAGGTTTCAGCAGTTCGCCGTTAAGCTACTGGAGAATTTCGGGGATGGCAGGTCTTGATCTGGGAATCCTCTACAGTGACGAACTTGAGAAAAACTGGCTGTACAGTCAGTTCTATCTTGTATCAGACTGTCACTGGCATGATAAAGACCCCTTATATCCTTCAGTTCTTAGCCAGACAAACCTGCCTGACAGAAACGGTTTCTGGATAAACAGTCTTTTTTTCAGTCTTGTGCTTGACCGGGTGAACAGTGACAATCTGCGCAAGATCAGCAGCGGCATCGGGGCGGAACTTTCACTCGAATGGACGCCGTCTTTTCTTTTCAATCAGGTGTACGGCGATGCCGATTTCCTGCGGCTGAACGGAAAATTTACAGCATACATACCGGTCCTTGCCCATGATGCAGTCTCTATATACTTTGCCGAAAGGGCGATTTATGATTATCTTGCGGGAGATTCGATAAATTCCTATTCGCAGAGGACTACAGGAGGTTTTTCCAAAGAGCCGGCAATGGGCGGCGGTATCCGCGGAGTTCTGGACTTCAGATTTGATGCCAATATAAAGATGCTTAATAACCTGGATGTGCGGATAACTTTTCCTTCACTGTTCGGATATGCCGTAGTGCCCGAATTGTTTGCTTTCTTTGATATGGGATTAATGGATGATATTGATTATCAGCTCTGCCCGCCGGAAGAAGGGTTATATACGGCAGGTGCCGGAATTTATATCGACCTTTACATATTTAATTTCAGGTTTGATGTCGGATACTATTTTTCATATTCATTTACAGAGGATTACTGGTACATGTTTAACTATGAGATAGGATCGCATTTATTTTAGTAACATATGCAGAGCGGTAAAAATCCGCCCGGCTGCCTGAAAAAGCCATATGATATTAAGGGGTTTTTGAATTTTTCTGACCAAAATGTCTGCAAAGGATATTGATGAGCAAAGATGGATAAAAACGATTTTGCCGGAACGCCTCCCATGGGATGGAACAGTTACGATTATTATGACACTACTGTTAATGAAGACAGAATTAAAGCCAACGCCGATGTTATGGCGGATAAGCTGAAGGAATTCGGGTGGCAATATATAGTCGTGGATATTCAATGGTATGCTTATGATACGGGTTCCCAGCGGGACAAATACCAGTATATTCCTTTTGGAAAGATGGAAATGGATGAGTATTCCAGGCTTCTTCCCTGTCCCGAACGGTTTCCTTCCTCCCGGGGAGGAAAAGGTTTCAAACCTCTGGCGGACTATGTTCATAGTCTTGACCTGAAATTCGGTATTCACATAATGAGGGGTATCCCGCGTATTGCGGCCCATATGCATTCAGCCATTCCCGGTACCGGGAGAAAAGCAGATCAGATTGCAGACCCTTCTTCAATCTGCGTCTGGAATCCCGACATGTATGGAGTATTTCCGGAGGAAGAAGGATCCCGGGAATATTATAATTCTCTTTTTAACCTTTATGCTGAATGGGGTGTCGATTTTATAAAATGTGATGATATCTGCCGGATGGATGCGTCCTCGGCAGGGAAAGAAATTGAAATGATTTATCATGCAGTATTGGGATGCGGCAGGCCGATGGTAATAAGTCTTTCTCCGGGACCGGCGCTGATTGAAGAAGCTCTGCATTATGCAAACCATGCAAACATGTGGAGAATAACCGATGACTTGTGGGACCAATGGTCTCATATTCTTACCATGTTTGAACGCTGCGGGCTTTGGCAGGATCATGTTTCAAAGGGTTGCTTTCCGGATTGCGACATGCTTCCCCTGGGAACAATAGGCAAAGGTTTCGGTGATGAGAGAATGACAAGGCTCAGCAGAGCTGAACAGAAATCCATGATCACATTATGGTGCATTTTCCGTTCACCTTTGATGATCGGAGCGGAACTTACACTGCTTGATGAATGGACTCTGGCGCTGTTGACAAACAGGGAAGTGCTCAGGCTGGTGAGTCATACCAGGAACAACAGGCAATTGGAAAGAAACAGGAGTCTTTCCATATGGATGGCTGAAGATATTGATGATGGATCCATGTATATCGCAATATTTAATTTTCAGGATCAACAGCAGGACATATCTGTGGATTTGAAATCTTATGGACTGGAAAGGATTGGGAATTGCATAGTTAATGAATTATGGACTGAAGAAATTTCAAGGATCATTGGGAGTGAACTCAGCATTACCGTAACAGCCCACGGAGTAAAATTGTTCAAAATACATGGCTGACCTTTTTAACAGATACTAAAGCAGTTATTACAGGTAAACACCCTTAAAATACATAAATTTCCCGAATCCTGGTTTTTTAATGCTCTTTGTCAAACAGCAGATGTGTCATCTCATCGAGTGATTTGTACAATTCTTCTTTTGTCAGATTATAATTGTCACATAAGTGAAGCATAAGCATCCCATGAACTGAGTACAAAATCGTCTTGAATATTGTTTTTGTTTTTTGAGGATCAAAACCCTTCTGTTCAATAAAAAAACCTGTTATCCCGCTTATCTGTGTTTCAAAATCGAATTCATTTCCTGTTCTGAAGTCTTTATTCTTTTTTATGTGAAAAAAATAGAAAAACCTGAAAATGTTAGGATATTTCAGGTAATAATCAATATAGGCCCTGAATAATGCAGCGACAGCGTCTGCATCGATCGGGAGACTTTTTACATTGTCCCTGATATATTCCCCGACTTCCATAATCATCATATCGCGTGTATACAAAAATAACTCATCAAGGCTGTGAAAATGATTATACAGTGTGGGGTAGGCGTAGGCGGCTTTTTCAGCTACATTGCGGACTGTTGCTGATTCATATCCATCATCAATAATCATCTGTCTGGCTGTTTCAGCGAATATTTTTTTAACCCGTTCCGCTTTAACCTGTTTGTTGTCCATTGGCAATCCTTCAATCCAATCATATTACCTGATTTTATCACTTATTAAAAGCTTGACAGATACTAACAATATTATTAAAATTATAACATAGTTAGTATTTTTTATGAAATGGTTTCCTGATGGAGAAAAAAAATGAAACGGAAAGCCACACTGAGTCATATAGTCATTCTTGATACTATTGAAACGGCATTGATGCAATAAACGGACTATGCAATGGATAAAAACACTGATTCAGCAGGGAATGACGGTGTCCGCATTTACACCTTTAATAAAACCATTTTGCAGGCAGGCGGCATTATATGCCTGATATTTATTCTATACTCTCTTGCCACAATGGCAGTAGTATTCATTGCCGGCGCAGCGCCGGAAACTGTCGCAGAATGTTTTTCCATGCTGAATGAAAACAGACTCCCCGGACTCTTAAGGCTGGATATTTTAACGGTATTTATAATGCCGCTCTATTATGTACTTTTCTACAGTATTTATATTGCATTAAAAAAACATGACAATCATCTGTTGCGTCTGGCGGTGCTGTTTGTCTGGGTCGGTTTGACGATGTTTCTGGCTGCCCCATCCGTTTTTTCGTATCTTAATCTGAGTGACAAATTTGCTCTGGCTGTGACAGAAGCGGAAAAATCACAACTACTGTCAGCCGGAGAAGCAATAAAGGCTGCAGATATCTGGCATGGTACAGGTCCTGTAATCGGCGGGCTGCTAATGCAGACAGGTACTCTGGTCATTTCAATCCTTATGCTGGGAAATAATGTTTTTTCCCGGTTTACAGCATTTGCGGGAATAATTACTCACGGGCTGGATTTATTGCATATTGCAATCAGTTTTTTTCTGCCCGCCGCAGGGAATTTATTAATGGTTGCAGCCGGAACACTGTATCTGGTATGGTTTCTTTTAATCGGCCTTGGGTTATTCAGAATAAGCAAAAAACGAATTTATCAAATGATTTGTTGATTCAGCCGTATCCCTAAAGGTATGTGTACCGGAGTTTTTAACCTTATGAATCATGAAATATCGGGATGTTTGAGCCGGTTGATTTGTTTCTCTTACAGGTTTCGGGGCATTGTATTCAGGTTTTGCGGTTCCCATCCGTTAAGGACCTGCTTTGGAGTATACCAGGGAAGCGCAGCCGGCTGAAGCTGAGGTCTTTCAGGGCTGATCATTGCACCGGGACCTCTGGAGCCGTATTCAAAAAGCCGGGAATCAGGCATTAATTCAAACCATATTTTTTCACCTTGAGGGGTTGTGGAAGAAATACGGTCATATCCTTTTTTGCCTATATGATCATCCATAAAACAATTAAAAAAAAGCGCACTGCCGTTTGCCCCTGGATTGCAGAAGGGATGCCATGGTCTGCCCAGGCATACAGAACCTTTTGGCACCCCGTCGGCTTTAATTAATCTGCATTCGCGGAATAAAAATCCAAATGGAAATGAAATATCAGTACTGGGAGCAGTAACATACCCGCCCGTAATATGGCCCGGTCTGGGCAGGGAGACAATTTTGCAGTAATTGAAAACAGCCGTCCCGCTGCCGAAAATAAAGTCGACATGACCTGATATCGTACAATCATCAAAACAGCTTCTTCCTGCATCAATAAAAAGTGTATCCTGATATCCTTTGAAAACACAGTATCTGAAAAACGCTTTATCGCTGTTACCGGTTGTCATCAAAGCTGCCGCCTGGGCATTTTTTACCTTTGCCGGATCGTTGTCCTGTTTCAGATCGTTTGCAGGATAGTCAAAGGAGTTTTCAAAACAGATGTTTTCTGCATAAAAATCTTTCGCAGCTATGGTTACGGCAGCGCAATTCCACGTCCCGCTAAGGCTCTTATTCTTATCAGCATCACCGGCAGTCCGGTTTGAACTGATAATTATTTCTGCTCCTTCTTCTCCGATTAATCTTATTCCGGATTTCTTAACGACGACTGTTTCTGCATATTTACCGGCCCTGACCAGTATGTGTGTTTTTCCCGTTTTAGACTCCGGGATATTATTCAGGGCGGCAGCAAGCCTGTTGTATGCAGGAATTGATTTGTTTTTCTCTGATTCTGTTTTCATGCATACAATCATGTCGCAGGCTTGTGTTTTCATTTTACACTCCTTTATTAAATACAAACAGAACAGTCTGATAATCGGGACAGCAGATGCTTACGAAAAATAATGTTCCAAACACCGGATTTATGTCAAGTAATAACCTGAGGTGCCTGAAAAGCCGGTTTTTTACGATGGCAAACAATGCAGGAATGAGTTTTTAAAAAGCAGATGCAGGAGGTTTATGAAGTGATTGCCTGCTGTAAATCAATGAGCTAAAACCTTTATAGAAGGCACTTTTCCTGTCATTTACAGTATCCTGCTGTTCCGATTGTTGTATATATTGAAGCTTCGCCCCGGCGTCTGCCAGGTGGAACAGGCAATATCAATAGGAGACGCAGCCATGATAAAACGTTTATCCGTTCGCTTTATATTAATGCTGATATATTCAGGTATCACTCTCGTTTCGTGTGTTACTAATTTCAAACCGGCCCCTGCCGGTCCGGATGACACGCTGGTGGTGGCCAAACTTGAGATCGGGCAGACACTTCCGCCGGGCACTTTCCTCATGGATGGCCTTTGAATGGGTAGTTTGAATGGGTAGTTTGAATGGGTAGACAGAAGCGTTGGCACAGAGCAGGAACACGTCGTCGTTCCTACGTTGGTCTGTCCCTTTAATATTAATGTCTGGACTTTGAAAAATCCGGGAAAGTATACGAATGAACTAAATGATGTCTATAAAATATATCCGGGGATTGATGAATTGATCCTTGTTATCGAGGACCTTGCCAGGGAAATAGCTTCATATTAGGAAATAAAGGGATATATTTTTTCTCATAATTTCTCCTTAGTTTTTCAGTGAAAACAGATAGTAGTGTTCCGGAAATTGTGGAAAATCCCGTGTAATTTCAGCTGAA
>CAZKOK010000031.1:0-7327 GCA_964554355.1 uncultured Spirochaetia bacterium
TCAGATGCCGGACAGATAGATCTTCCCGGCGATATCAGATTCATCAGAAGCATGGATGTCAACAGCGACGGCCGGATTGATCTTCTTTCTACCGGCAGAACCGAAGAACCAGGGTATATAGATATTTACCTGAATCTGGGGACCGACGGGTCAGGAAAACCGTTGTTTGAAATACGTTCCGCAGATCTTCAGAATTACGGAATTTCATACCGCTCACCGTTTGTGGATTATGACTATGACGGTGATCTGGACATCATTGCCGACGACGGCGTTCTGGAGAATGTCGGACCATCAGGATCCGATAAATGGGAATTCCGGCCTGAAGAATACTGGGGATTCCGGGGAGACAGCAAATGGGCGGATTTTGATACAGACGGAGATCTTGATCTGGTAATTATCGGAAGAACAACCACCGGAGTGAATGCAGCCATCTATGCAAATACCGGCAGTGACAAGAATGACAATCCTTCGACTCCCTCAGGACTTTCGGTATCTCTTTCCGGCAATTCAGCCCTGCTGAGCTGGAACAAAGCCTGGGATAACGGAGTACAGCAGGACGGACTGACTTACAATGTTGTTGTCAGCAAAACACCTGGCGGCGTGGAAATCCTGTCGCCGGAAGCAAATCCGGTCGGCGGTTTCCGCAGGGCAGCAGGACCGGGGAATACCGGCAACAACACATTCATGTATGTTCATGACCTTAAGCCCGGCACTTATTACTGGGGTGTTCAAACGATAGACAACGGACTCAGCTATTCAATGTTCAATTTCGGCGACAGCTTCTTTATCGGACCTGCTGCCAAAACATTCAGAAGATACGAAGGGTCAACGGAAATTGATTATTCAGTGGATGAAGGTTTTTATAATCCTGTTGACATAAATAATGACGGACTGCCTGATGTTCTTGCATCAAGCGCTAAGCAGGAACATACAGTACTGTACATAAATGCCGGACCCGGCCCGGATAATAATCCTGTATTTAAAGAATTTCAGACTACAATACCCGGTCTTGGATTTTCATCAGATCTTGAATACGGAGATTTTGATAATGACGGCGATATCGATATAGCTGTCAGCGGATTCAGGTATATTCCGACAGATGATTCGGAAAAAATAACGGCAATATACCGAAATGACGGGAAACTGGCGGACTCTCTGTGGAAATTTACTGAATATTCTGCAGGATTTCATGATGTTCTGAACGGAGATGTCAGCTGGACGGATTTTGATAACGACGGAGATCTGGATCTTTATGTTTCAGGACATGAATCCTTTGAGTACGTGAATATTCTCTACCGCAATGAAGGCGCGGCGGGAGAAGATCCCGACTTTGTGGAAATTGATACGACTATTGATAATAACAATGAATTTGAGTGCATATGGAAAGATTTTGACAATGACGGAGATCTTGATGTTCTGCAGAAAGGAACAGACAAAGAGTTCTCCAGAATACTCAGGAATGACGGAACCAACGGAGAGGACTCCTGGAAATTCACTGACATGGGAATCAGTATTACAGAATCAGGCGGACCGGCAGACTGTGCTGATTACGATAATGACGGTGATATCGATTTCATTTTAACCGGATACGGACCCAATGGTTTTCAGACCATGTTATATGAAAACAGGACATCGGACGGATCAAGCTGGGATTTTAGCGAAACGCTGATTAGCGAATTAAGCGGTTTCAGGGTTTACGATCTGAGTTTTACAGACTTTGATAATGACGGCTGGCTGGATATTTATTACTGCACAGGACGTTTGTATTTCAACTACGCCAAAATCCTGAGAAACGAAAAAGCACAGGGCGGAACATTCAGTGATGCAGGACTGATTTCAACAAGAAGGGATGCCGTATGGTGTGATATCGACGGAGACAAAGATCTGGATGTGTTATTGGGATATAATGCAAGCTACTATGACGGCCAGATGTATTTCAGAATCTACCTGAATAATAGCCGGAATCCCAATACAAGGCCTTTCCCGCCGTATAACCTGACCCAAAGCATACAAGGAAACTCAGTAAAACTCTCCTGGAAGTCAGGTTCAGACAACCAGACGCCTGAAGAAGGATTAAACTACAACCTGAGACTGGGCACAAATTATTACGGAATTGACATTGTTTCACCGAATGCCAGCCAGTACAGCGGAACACGGAGAATTTCAGCCCCCGGCATACAGGGCGAGAGAAGCGGAGATACCATCAGCTGGACCATTACCAGCCTGGAAGCCGGAAGATATTACTGGAGTGTGCAGGCAATAGACAGCTCCAATACCGGATCATATTTCCCATGGAGCCAGAGTTTTGTAATAAACCCGCAGATATCCGGAAGAATAACTTTTGAAGGTGTTGGAGTCGGCGGAGTAGAACTGAGGGGACTTCCCGGAAACCCGGTCACGGATTCGGCCGGATATTACCAGGCAACCGTATCCGAATACTGGTCAGGTACCGTAACACCGTATAAAGCGGGAGAATATTTCCAGCCCGGATCAAGAAGCTATACAAATGTAACCAGCCATCAGCTGAACCAGGATTATGAAGTGACCGAAGCCCCTGCGGCAGATTTACGGCTTCAGTACAAGACCAGCAACCTGAATACAACAAGCAATACAATATCGATGAATCTTAGGATATACAATGACGGTGATGCGAATGTACTTCTGGAAGAGATAAAAGCAGGCTACTGGTACTCCGGAGAAGTGACAAACGAAGAAGAAATCAACAAGGACTGGGTCGGCATACTGCCAGGCGGACAGAATATAACAGGACAGACACAGGTAGTGCTTGTTGCACTCAACCCGGCAGTAAACGGGCAGAACAGGCGGCTGGATATCAGTTTTGCAAATGGAACCGGAGTGATAACTCCCGGAGGATTTGTGGAAATACAGCTTCGTATTCATGACAAGAGTTACCAGCAGAATTATTATCAGTCAAACGACTATTCCTTCGGAACAGTCAGCAGCCATACAAACTGGACAAAGATAACAGTTGACTATGCCGGCAGTCCTGTGTGGGGAACAGGACCGTAAAAAGAAGGGAGGAACAACCCCCATCAATATATATTCTATGGACCGGAAGTTTTTCCGGTCCTTTTTTTATATCCATTACCAACCGGATGATGCCGGTTACGGGGAAAAACAATCTGTATATTTTCCCGACATAGATACAACGTTTTACATTTTCTTCTGCTGTTTATATTCATTTTATACAATCACATAGATAAAAAGTATCCGCCAGTTTTTCAGCATCCCAAGCACCGTCAAATTATACAGTATTTTTTGCTTTTCCGGCGGGGTTTTGGGCGGGATCTGGATGCAGGGTTTTTTGGTTGAAAAGGTCGAAAATTAATCTATGGTATGGTTGGGGTGTAGGTCAAGTGTGATCCTTTGCATCTGCAGCAGTATCCGGGTTGGTCAAACAATGAGATTAAGCTGCTTACTCCGCTTCAGCTTGGGTATACGCATCTGCAGGGGGATATTTTGAAGAAGGCGGCAATAAGGATTGATGAGATGTATGTGCCTTGATGTCTGTTCAGAAATATTCAAACAAGAAGAAATATTTATATTCCTGTAACGCCATCAGGAAAGGCTGCGCAGGTGATTAATGATTTTTATATTTCAAAACTTGACATGCTTTCAGCTGAGGTATCTTCTGATGCGGATATTGTATCAGCAGGAATAAACGGCTATGTGGCTGCAATCCGCCCCGGAGAATCGACAGTCAGCTTTTCTTCCGAAGACGGAACAATAGCCGGAACATGCCTGGTAAGCGCAACCGCCAGGACAGACGTCGCGTTTTACGGGACTCTCCTGACAATGGACGAGGGAGCTGACATTGACATGCTGGCCCTGGCGGGCCTGCTTGATTCAGGATACGCAGAGATTCTATGGTCATCCGACAATTCTCTTATTGCCGGAATAGATACCTCCGGGATTGTAACTGCAAACGTAGAGGGAGAAACAGAATTACATGCCGCCAGCAATGACGGCACATATTCCGGATCATGGACGGTAGCCGTATACGGCAGCAGCACCTTTACCACTGTATGGCATTCCAGTGTAATAGGTTCAACCGATTCAACAATCCGGCTGCCTTTGACCGAAACCGGAACCTACAACTTTACAGTAGACTGGGGTGACGGCTCACGCGATACAATTACTGCATGGAACGATCCTGCAAAAACCCATACCTATTCAGAGAACGGCACTTACACCGTACATATCACCGGGACAATCACGGGATGGCAATTCTTTATGGACGGAGACAGTCATCCATTGCAGAAATACGAACTCTGGGCGGGTGAAGCGGGCTGGTACCCTTCATTCGGATATGCAAGAAAACTCTACGATATTGAAAACTGGGGCTGCCTTGCTTTCGGCGAAACAATGGGACAGTTTACGGGCTGCATGAATTTGTCTATTACTGCAGAAGACCAGCCCGATCTGTCCGGAACATCCTGTTTGTATGGGGCCTTTCACCTCTATGACGGCAGCGGAATTCCCGGCATCGATAACTGGGATGTATCCCAGGTCAACGATCTGAGTTATATGTTCTGCGAGGCCAATAATTTCAACCAGGATCTGAACAGCTGGGTTACTGACAATGTTACGGATATGAGTTATATGTTCTGCTCGGATGTTATGTACGGCCATTCGGATTATAACGGGGATATAAGCGGCTGGAATACTGCAAATGTCCTTAATATGTCCCATACGTTTTGCGCAGCTACATCATTCAACCGGGATATATCAGGCTGGGACACCTCAAGTGTAACCGACATGAGCATGATGTTCGGATATGGAATTACAGATTCAATGGACCACACGATGGGAATCCCGGATGAATACACTCCGTCATTTAACCAGGATATTTCCGGCTGGGATGTTTCCAGTGTGGAAAATATGAATGGAATGTTTTACGGAGCCGAATCATTCAACCAGGACCTGAATACATGGCAGACCGGTAATGTAATGAATATGAATTCAATGTTTTCTCACGCAGTCAGCTTTAACGGTGATATCAGCAGCTGGAATACATCTAATGTGGCGGACATGGGCGGTATGTTCTATGATGCACAAATATTTAACTGCAATATCGGCCTTTGGGACACTTCCCAGGCAACAAATATGAGCTATATGTTTGCATATGCTGAAGTATTCAATCAGGACCTTTCCGCCTGGGAAACAGGTAATGTGACTTCCATGGTAATGATGTTCGGCTATTATGACATTTGGGCCGACATGATGGGCTATCCTCAGGACAATGATATTATGGCATTTGACAGAAATCTGGCCGGATGGGATATCACCGCAGTTGAAGATGGCGGAGATATGTTTTTGGGTGCAACACTTACCACGGCAAATTACAGCGAGATGCTGATATCCTGGGCCGCACAAACCCCGCAGTCCAATGTTGATTTCGGCGGAGGCGGATCAATGTACAATGTGTCCGCTGCTTCGGCGCGCCAGACACTGATTGATACCTTCAGCTGGACAATTGAGGATGGCGGACCGGAATAATTTCAGGAATATCTGGTTTTCGAAGTCAATCCATTAAAAAGGAACTGATCAAGATAGAGAAAGAAAAACTGGATGTTGAAAAGAAAAAGCTGCATTTACTGGAATTGCAGGAAGAGAATAAATTATCAGATAAAAAGATTGATAATAAGAAGAGTTTTTAGTGCAGCTCCCCAATCCCTTATCGGCATTGTCCATTTCCCTGAAGCACTTTAATAAATTGATATGCAAGAGCTGTGAATATCGGCACCCCCGATGAGAATCCTGATGATATTGAATATACTGATTCCGCATGGCACCAGGCGGCCATCATAAAGAACGGAAAAACCATTTCTCTTTATGCTGCCGGAAGCAGTTGTGCCGGGATAGACGAGGTTGCCGCCGGGGGCATCAATTATTAAATCCCGGATACGCGTTGTGCAATTATCAAAGAAAATATCATAGATCACTGATATTGTTGAGACAGCCAGCAGCATAAGAAGTAATATTTTTTTCATACTGGAATAGTAACACACAGATTGTGATCATCAACAGGATGTATGCATCAGCTGGTCGCGTCTGTATCCCGGAAATGTTTTGAGATTAATCTGTACAAACTTCTGCCAGTCCGGCCAGGGATAGTCCGGAGTGAAAGACAGTAAGGTTTTGGAATAAAGACTGGTAAGGTTTTGGGGTGAATGATTACAATATTCTGAAGTGGGTACTTACCATGTTTTTGGCGGGATGATTCTGTTTGGTATTTTCAATCCAGACACATTCCTTAGGGCGTGAGCTCCGGGCTTTACCATTCAATATCTTCAGGGTATTCCAGGTGGTCGAAGCTCAGGTCGGAGGCGGGGCAGCCGAATTTTTCAGCCCCTGCCAGCGCTGACTCATAAAGGCGGTTATGCTCAGGGTCTTCATTATATTTTGATATCTGCCTGGCAATTATATTCATTTTTTTAACACGTTTGTCCCGGTCCCATTTCAAACACTCAATATTACAATGATCTATAAAATGGCTGCCGATATTCAATACACGGGGATACAGGCTGTTCAGGGATGAAAGCCAACGGGTACAGGAAGCCTGCGTAAGCAGAGGTTTGATTCCTTCGGAGAATGCTGCCTGGAGACTCCTGAGCGCCGAGATGTTTTTGTCCCAGATCATTTTAAAGTCAAGAGGTCCCTTATATGCTGTTCTGCAATTTTTTTTATGTATATTTCAATAAGCTCATTTATCGCCATTACAGCGAAACACATTTCCGGATACAGATAATTGCAGCTGAAATAAACATTTTTCAGCGGGGCCCGGATTTTCTGATACTGCATTATCAGATCGTTAAGCCCGTTTTCGACAAACACGATGTCCCGGTCCCCCTGCATGGCATGTCTGATCTCATAACAAAGCCCCAGAACACGGGTTGAATTGTGAAAATATTCCGCGTATTTTTCATTGTCTTCGTCAATCGTTACAGCGTAAAATGCATCAACCAGCATTTCAAGGTCATGAAAGTCTCCGCTTATCGTGATTCCGGCAAGGTTTTTGTGGGTTCTATTTTCAGCATTGTTATTTTTATAATGATTAAGCGGGTTTTTCAAGTGGGTTTGGTATTTATCCGGTGTGGTGTGAATGTCTTTGGGTTGGGGAATTATTTTTGGTGTTTCCAGCTGAATTACGGTATTTGCAGGCTGTCTGTCAGGATATGATAGCTTTGTTGATCGGTAATCATGGTTACTGCTGATTTGAGGATACCATCTCTGCTTAACAAGGTTGAAAACAGGGAAAAATAATTATCGTTAGGGTGTCTGTTGCAAAGGTTTTAACAAAGAA
>CAZKOK010000031.1:7337-14304 GCA_964554355.1 uncultured Spirochaetia bacterium
AAGATATTGCGAATGATTTTTCCCATATTCCCGGGTTGTCTTGTTTGCCGTTTTCCATGGTGTGTCCTCTCTGTTGTTAATTATGCTGAATGTGGGAAGATTTTACACGGGGAATTTATTAATTCTTTTATTTCACTTCCAGATTCTTCTGAATTATATTAAAATATGAATGTTATGACTGTTGCAACAAAAACAGATTTAATTTCTTTTCTCAATGAAAATAAAGAAGCCATAAAAAGGTTCGGAATCAGTCGTCTGGGAGTTTTTGGTTCATTTGCCCGAAATGAGCAAAATAAAGACAGTGATCTGGATTTACTTGTGGAATTCATGCCGGGAGAAAAAAATTATGATAATTTCATCGGTCTGACATATTTCATTGAAGATAGTATACACAGAAAAGTCGAACTTATAACAGAAGAAGCATTAAGCCCTTACATTGGTCCTCATATAAAAAACGAAGCAGAATATTATGCATTCTGATATTGAGATACTGAAACATATCAAGGATGAAATGGAATTTATTATTACCAGTTCATCCGGTATTTCTGAAAGTGATTTCCTGAATGATGAAACATTGAAAAGGGCATTTGCCAGAAGTCTTGAAATAATCGGTGAAGCTGTCAGGAAATTAAGCAATGATTTAATAATATCAAATGAAGAAATCGAATGGAGAAACATGGCCGGGATGAGGGATAAACTGATTCATGGCTATTTTTCTGTAGATTATTCAATCATTTGGGATGTGGCTGCTAATAAAATTCCGGCTTTACTGGAAAAAATACAAATATTGATTAACAAATAATCCGGTGTTTACAATAGATAGATACATTAGTGTCTGTTACAAAGGTTTTAACCGGGGATTGTTTGCCGTTTTGCATGTGGTGTCCTCTCTGGTTTATTTATACAGAATGCAGGGGAAAATTGTGAAAGTGTACAAAAATAAAAATATCTATAACTAAATAAATTTAGAAATATCTTCGCTTTTGTGGTTTATTCCTCATTCGGTTTGAAAAAAACTTTTGCATTGCAGCACAACATTGACTATGGTTATAATAATAAAACTTATTATAAAAATGGAGGAAAAATCATGAAAAAATGTGTACAACTTATTGTTTTTGTTTATGGTCATTCAGGAACAGTTTTGGAAAAATCCGTAGTCTCGATACGGTTGAAAGGGGAAAAGTCAGGTGATGCAAAAAAAATACCGTTTGATAAAAAAAGCGGCGGGTATCGTGCCGCAGACCTTAAACCCGGGCAGTATATGGTTTCCGCCGGGGCAACGGATTTTGAGACTGACGAAAGGGAAATCCGCTTAAGCAATGCGGACGTCAGGCAGGTTTTTGTTCTCGGGAAAAAAGGAATGCCCTTCCTTTTCCGGGGCGCGGTAAAAGTCCCCTTTGAAGAGCAATTCAATTTACTGGGAGTGGCATTAAAACCGGAGAGCCGGGAAAAGACAATCAGTAAATTTGAAAAGTTTGCTGCATCGTTGAAGCTTGAGAGAGAACCGGCGGGACCGCGTATTCAGAAGTCAAATGTCAGGATATTCAGGCTTCCGGAAGGCTGTAAAAGAGAGGAAAGAAAGAGGATACTCGACCGCGTGGCGGCATACCGCGAAGTCGAATATTCAGGCCCGGTAATCAGGATTGACAAGGAAACGGTCTCTTTCCTGACCAATACCATAATTGTCAAATTCAAAAGCAGCTTCGTCAGGGATGATGTCCCGGCATTTGCCGGGGAATACGGTTTCCGTATTGTCCGGCACATTCCTTACGCGGGAAACAGCTTTGAACTGCGTTATGATAAATCCGCTGATTCGGACATCCTTGAGCTGTGCAGAAAAATGACTGAGTCGGGCAAAGTGGAATATGCCGAACCGGATTTATACAGCATTGCCGTGGATGATCAGATCCATCCAGGTGATTTTCTTTACCCGGAGCAATGGCACCATGACCTGATTAACACACCGGAGGCCTGGCAGTTGCTTTCCACCCTGAATCCCCAGGAACAATTCGGCAGTCCCGATATAATTATCGCTGTTGTTGATTCAGGTGTCGATATGAACAACCGGGATTTTACGGGAAATGTAAGCAACGGTTCTCCAAAAGTCTATGAAGCTTTTGATTTTGCCAACATGGTTGCTAACAACAATAATCTTGCAAGCAATCACGGCACCGGCTCCGCGGGCGCGGCTGCCGGTATGGCCGATAATCCTTCCCCCCAGGCGGGAAGCGATGAAGGTATCGCCGGGGTCGCCGGAAACTGCCGGCTCATGGCTATCCGAAGATCAGGTCCTGAATCGCGCTATTCCGACAGCTATATATGGATGGCGGGATTTGATCCTCAAAGCACAACCCCCGGTTTTCCCGCGGCAATAAGCCCGGGAGCCGACGTGATTACCAACAGCTTCGGATACAGTACCGGAATGCCTATTTCCGGATTAATGTCTGATACCTTTGATTACCTGACAAGTTACGGACGAAACGGAAAAGGGGTTTTGCTGTTCTTTTCCGTAGGGAATTTTGTCAATCCTGTGGATTACACGCTGCAGCGGCCCTGGGCTGCCTATGAAAAGACCTTTGCCGTAGCGGCATCCACCCTTGATAATGACGGCACAACCGAAGTGATTTCCGAATACAGCGGGTTCGGCGGCGCCGGACTTATTGATTTCTGCATGCCGAGTCATGACCGGTACGTCGGCGATCGCCCCTTGCACAATCCTCCCGATAATTTCGGGGCCGTATCGTGCGATGCTGCAGGAGAAGGAAATCTTCCCGCATATCCGCTTACTGAAACAACACTCAGCCAGCCCGTAACCCCCGTAGCTTTCACTTCCCTGACGGCTGACGTTGCTGCCGGTTCCGCCAATCTGAATGTCGGAAGCAGTGCCGGTTTCGCGGTTAACCAGTGGCTGCGTATAGGGCAGCATGGCGATGAGGATGCCGAATGGGTGCGGGTTTCCGCCATCCCGGGTGTAAACCAATTGACTGTCACTGCCTGCGGGAATAGTCACTCCGATGAAAGTCCGGTCTGGGGAACACAAACCCTTACAGTCGCCAGTAATGCCGGTTTCGCCGCGAACCAATGGCTTCTGATCGGCCAGCCCGGGCAGGCCGATACGGAAACCTGTCTTGTCAGGGAAATCCCGGCGGGAAACACGCAAATTACGGTCGCCGGCCCTCTTCATAATCACGCGCAGAATACTGCGGTGATAACCGGTCCGAATGATTACCGTAACAGCTTCGGCGGCACATCGTTTTCCGCCCCAATTGCCGCCGGTGTCGGGGCGCTGGTTCTGTCGGCCAATCCCGATCTGAGCTGGGTCCGTGTCCGCGATATTCTCAGAAGCACGGCAGAGCATATTGATTCGGCAAATGGCGATCCGGTGGGTCAGTACGTCGATAACGACGGCGACGGAGTCGCGGAATACAGCCGGTGGTATGGTTTCGGCCGCCTTGATGCCGAGTCCGCGGTACAGGCAGCTATTAATCTTATCGGTGTCGGCACGGCGGCGGATATCGATACATGGATAAAGGAAAACACTGCGGACATAGGCGATGTGCCTTGTCCCCCTCCCTATTCGCCGGACGTATGGGTGCGTAACCTTGATCCTGCTGTTGATAATCCGGCACAGGTAAATATCCATCAGGAACCTGTCCGGGGCCAGGATAACTGGATATATATAAATGTACGCAACAGAGGCGGCATTGATTCCCATGATGTCTATGTCAGAGTTTTTATTACACGCTGGGCGGGAACACAGTATATTTATCCCGACGATTTTATTCCCACTAACGCGCCGGGAACAGTTCCGACCGTACCATTGGAACCGGGGGTCTATCTTGTCGGGGAAATCCATATCGACAGTATTCCGGCCGGAGGAGTGGTGACCTCCACCATTGTATGGCCGGAGGATCTTATACCTCCCGCAACTGTAACGGTAAACGGCGTCGACTATTCCTGGGCAGATGCATGCCTGCTTGTTGATGTTACCCCCCATGATGGGCCGACCCCCACCGGCCAGCATACCTGGGAAAACAATAATCTATGCCAGAAAAATGTATTTCCCATTGATCCGGCAGGGGGAGATGACATGGCAATAGCTTTTGTTGTCGGTCACAGGCGGAACCTGGCCAGGTATGTCAATCTTCGGATTGTCCGCAACAAATTGCCCAAGGATATACGTCTTTTCATTGATTACGTCGACCCGGACACAGGAAAACTGGTATTGCCGGTAATACAGAAAAAACCGGTAAAAGCCGTACTAAAGACATTTGCCGGATTAATCCCCCCGGGACAGGATCCGAAGGAACTGCTTAGAAAATATGAAATATCTCCCTTCAGGGAAAAAATAACGACTGTATTTACGCTGCCGACGAGACGAACCGTCGTTGTTCCTGTCCCCAGGTACAAAGACAGGTACCAGATTATGGCATTACGGGTAAAGGGACTTAAGCAATTAAAAAAGGGGGAATATCAAATTGATATTTACCAGGAAACGCTGGACGGAAAGCTTGAGGGAGGAATTAATCTGGTTTTTAAGCATAAACTCGTGAAATAGAAATCGGAATAGACAAACGGTTATCTGAAAATATAATTTTTCTTTTCCGCCGGATCACAGGTTAGGGAAACCGGGATACTTCTTTTTTCCATATGGACCGCCCCGGGATTCCCTTGCCTTTCATTTCTTCTTCCAATGACAGTGAAAGTACCAAACCCTGTCTCCAGTATTTCCCTGCAGTACCGCCGATGTCTGTCAAAGAATCCGGGAAATACGTCTTTTGAGTTATTATTTCCGGCAGCAGGGCTTACCTCTCCCCTGAAAGGCAAATACAGGAGACACTGTTCTGAATAATTCACTCCAGGCAGCGCCCTGCCAATTTTTTTCAGATGTTACAGGATCCGGTGTTTGCACCTGATAGATACTTAGTGTCTGTTACAAAGGCTCTACCTTTATTATGTCAACGATATTATTAAAAAAGATTATAATTTTAATGGACGCCTGTATTTTAAAAAAGTAATTCAATACAATGAATTTCCTGCTTCTCTATAGTTATGAATAAACCCACCCTTCTTCAAATCCCTGGTTTCTGGCTATTGAAAAAAGCGGATCATATAATTGACGGTACTGTTTTTCAAGCAGAATGAGATCCAGATTTTTCATGTCGTTTATTTTCAGATCAATCATATAATTCTCAAGATATTTGTCACCCTTAATAATAGAAGGAGCAGCTTTGATCGCCAGGTGCTGGAGTTTGACAAATGAGTCGAAATACCTGTTATCCGGCAGTTTGCTGCTTTTTGATGAATTAATGCTTTTATTGACAGGCACAAGGTTCCATTCCCGGTCATGTGCCAGAAAAGACCATGGGAGATAATGGTCTATCGAGAGGTTCCCGTCATTCAAAATGCTTCCGGAGTATATGCAGGTTATTTTATTATTGAGAATTATGTTTTTCCAGAATTGTGTCGGGAGAGCCAGGCTTGATCTTTTATCAGGTGGAAACAGTTTTTCACCTATGTTCAGAACATTGGGGTTTCGTTTCTGCATGTATGTAAGCCATTCCCAGTGAACGAAGCCTTCGAGGATGTGGTAATTGGTTTTTATGTATTCGAGCCATTCGGGGTGTATTTTTACTGCGTTGTTTCTGGTTTTTCTGTTGACTTTGAATGAATATAAGGGTTTTCGTTCGCTGCAGCAGTCATTGGCATATCTTATTACATCAAGATCGTCGTTTTTTCTGTATCCGGGTTCGTCTACAAAATGGTTTATCAGGCGGTACGGGACCATATTAAGCAGTGTGGTGTCTGCTGATTTAAGGTATTGTTTGAGCTTGCTTTCCAGATCATTGATATCATCATTGTGGGCGTAGTTCATTTTTTTGGTGAAGTCTTCAAGGATAATTCCAAGCTGGTCTGAGTAGCCGAAGTTCAGTTTATAGAACGTGTGGGGGTACCAGGCAATTTTAAGCATTTCGTGTTCGATGTCAGGGAATGGGAGGTCGACTGGTTTGAACTGGTGTTTTTTTGCCAGGTGCAATACTGACAGAAAGAAAACGTATTTGTAGCTGGCGCTGACGTTGTTGAAAAAGCCGGCCAGGATGTGGATGCGGAGGGATGGGGAGGACGGGAGATTGTAATTACTCATTCTGCCCTTTTCTACCTTATTGCCTGCAAAACTGAAGAATGATTGAATATTACTCCAAGATCTTTACTTCAAATTTACTCTCATTGCTCTTATAGCAGGCTAAAATATAAATCTCTTTTTCTCCGGCATAATTGTATTTTTCAATATTCTTGGTCATATAATTATATAATTTTTCAGGATTATTTTCCTGAAAAATCATTACTTTATACCTGGCTTTTGCCTGTAATATTTTATGAAAATCATCAATAACATCTCCCGCATTTCCCCATTCGCTTTCCAGTACCAGGAATACGTCTAATAAATATTCATAATTAAAGTCTTCTGTTTTTTCTTCAGAATATTTCAGCCAGCATTGATCATATATCCATTCACCGCAATGGATTTCAATATCGTTGCCCTTTGAAGTACATACATAATAACCTTTATTCTCTCCTATTATGGAAAACTGTTTCTTGATTTCATGTGTCCAATGAGTCTCTTTATCACCAATGCCTTGCATTTTTAAATTATTTGGTATTTCATTCAGGATTTTTTTAATTTCATTTATCATAATTTTACTCCATATATTTGAATTCTATATATTAATTCATAGCTGTCCAAAATAATCATAAGACATACTATTAATTGCCTGAATTCCCCGTTATAATAAATCAGGCTTAGCCGGCTAATTCATTACAACAAAAGGAAAACAGGCATGAATAAAGGTACAACAATTCTTAATCAATTTCTACGGCAAATTTCAAGATTTGAATTTCAAAAAGCAATGAATACTTATAATGTGGAGAAGCACGCCAAAGGATTATCCTCCTGGAATCAGTTTGT
>CAZKOK010000032.1:0-14253 GCA_964554355.1 uncultured Spirochaetia bacterium
TGATATCTGATCGGGAATCCTGCTTGTCGATTGTTTTTACAAGCTTCAGTGCACTATATTCAGATTTCGAAAGGATATTCTCCGCTGAAACAGGCATAACAGAAATCATCCGGTTTTGATACACATTTTCTCAGACTCTTCATACTCAGGAATTTTACCGAATCAGCATGAATATATTCTGCTATTTCGGCAGGACTCTTTTTATTTGAGATAAGTTCAGCCCTTGTAGGTATGTCAATTCCAAAATAGCATGGCCAGTGCAGCTCCGGAGAAGAGAGCCTTAAATGAACTTCTCTTGCTCCGGCTTCCTGCAGTATCTTTACCAGGATACCGCTTGTGGTACCTCTGACAAGCGAGTCATCAACAAGAATTATTTTTTTTCCTTTTACAAGGCTTTTAACAGGATTCAGTTTCATTCTTACGGCAAGTTCGCGTTCCTTTACTGTAGGCATTATAAAAGATCTGCCGGTATAATGATTTCTTGTAAGCCCGAATTCAAAAGGAAGACCGGCTTTCTGTGCATATCCGAGAGCGGCATAATTCCCTGAATCCGGTACTGCCATTACAAGATCGCCTTTTATATCATCTTCATCTGCAAGGGCGGCACCCATTTTTTTCCGCATTTCATGGACTGATTCTGAAAAAATCTCTGAATCGGGTTTTGCAAAATAAATGCATTCAAAAATGCACTGCTCATATTTATCCGATTCCGTGAAAAAGGAAGATTTTATCCCTTCAGAATTTATTGTTATTATTTCACCGGGTTTGATTTCGCGGTAATCATGTATTTTAAGTATATCAAGTGCACAGGTTTCTGATACGATATAATATTTATCATCTTTCCAGCCAAGATGAAGAGGCCGGAAACCAAGCGGATCACGTACTGCAATAAGCGAGTCATCATGTATCATTATGATACTGAATGCTCCCTTCAGCTTTTTAAGTGTTTCTTGCAAAGCATTGAAAAACCCGTCCTGCCTTGACCGTGAAACAAGATGAAGTATCAGCTCCGAATCGGAAGTACTCTGGAAAATTGCTCCGATATCTGTCAGTTCAGCTTTCAGCTTAACAGCATTGGAAATGTTGCCGTTATGGGCAAGCGCGATTTCGCCTTTATTGCAGCGGATCTGTATCGGCTGGGCATTTTCAACTTCATTGCCGCCGTGGGTTGAATAACGTACATGTCCTATCCCGCAGATGCTTTTTTTGTTTTTTCCCAGATAGTGCCCAAGGACTGAAGACACCATTCCAAGGTCTTTGTAGGTTACAATGCCATTCTGTTTTTTATATGATATTCCCGCACATTCCTGACCACGGTGCTGCTGTGCAAAAAGCATGTAGTACAGTTCCTGCGGAACATTAACTGGAGTTTTTGAATAAACACCTGCAAGCCCGCAGTAATGTTTGATTTCCTCGCTTTCGTTAGTCACATATAGTTTATATCATTTTGTTGATACTGTAGTCAATCTTGCCTGTTTTACCTTTGTTGATTGACTTTATTTCAATGCAGATTTAGTTTAGATATATGAAAGACGAAGATAATCCCGAAGTCTTCTGGACTCAACGGGAAAAGGAAATCAATGGGAAAATATTATTCCGCACAATGGCAAGAATAGAAGGCCTTAAGACTCCATTCGAATGGGCCCTGTTTTACGGTACTGATAAAAAAATATATTTTCAGTTTTTCAAGAAAAAGAATTTGTTATCTTCTGTCACCGCAAAAGGAACAGGCGAAGACAGCTGTCATGAAATTGATCTTTCACTGGTTGATAAAATCGATTTTATGGAACCTAAAAAGATACTTAAATTATTCAATATTTTTGAAGGCAGAATGAATATCCGTTTCAGAGAGAAGGTGGAAATAAAAAATAATTATTTCACAGAATGTTGTCTGCTGTTTCCGCTGGAAAGAATTTCGAAACTGAAAGATTCATTCCCTGCTCTGCATAAAGCATGATATCCTGTCCCCGATTGTCTTATATCAACACAATGTAAAACATACATTCGTGTAATTTGTCCCATTCGTGTTACTCGTGGTTCATAATTTATAATTATATTAACATTTCCATATTGACAATTTATGCGAATAAACGTATTAATTTTTTTACATGAAGAAATATATTTTTGTTTCCGGAGGTGTGTGTTCAAGCCTTGGTAAAGGTATTGCCGCCGCCTCAATTGGTTGTCTGCTTGAAAGCAGAGGTCTTCGTGTAAAAATGGTAAAAGCTGATCCGTACCTTAATGTCGATGCCGGGACAATGAGTCCTTTTCAGCATGGAGAAGTCTATGTAACAGACGATGGATCAGAAACCGATCTTGATCTGGGCAATTATTCCAGATTCACGTCATCACCTCTTTCGGCGGCAAATTCGCTTACTACAGGTCAGATTTACTCAGAAGTAATTAAAAAGGAACGTGAAGGCAAGTATCTCGGCAAATGCGTTCAGGTGATTCCCCATATTACTGATGAGATAAAACGACGTATTTTCGCTGTCAGCCAGCAGCCTGATACGGATGTAACAATAATTGAAATCGGCGGCACTGTCGGAGATATTGAATCAATTCCTTTTCTTGAAGCTGTAAGGCAGATAATACATGAAATCGGGAAACAGAATGCCATTTCAATCCATTTGACACTTATTCCAACCGTTACGAGCGGTGAATCAAAAACAAAACCCACCCAGCACTCTGTCAAGGCAATGAGAGAAATCGGTATTCAGCCTGATCTTCTGCTATGCCGAATGAAGAATCAGCTGCCGGACGACCTTAGAAATAAGATTTCAATGTTTACAAATATCGATTACAATGCGGTATTTTCCGCTCATGATGTCACTTCAACAATATACGAACTACCGCTTATGTATCACGAGCAGAAAGTTGATGAAATCATTATGAAAAAACTCGCCATAAAATCCGGTGAAGCCAGGCTTTCCGGATGGCAGAAGGCTGTAAACAATATAAAAAAGGCAACATCCGAAGTTACTATTGCCATGGTTGGAAAGTATATCGATCTTGAAGATTCATACAAATCAGTTGATGAAGCGCTTTATCATGGCGGTATAGCAAATTCATGCAAGGTAAAGATACAAAAAATTGATTCCGAGCTGATCGAAGACAATCCTGATTTCAATGCTCATATGGCAGACTGTTCCGGTCTGCTTGTTCCCGGTGGATTCGGAGAAAGAGGCTCCGAGGGAATGATTCAGGCTTTGAACTGGGCCCGTAAAAGGAAAATCCCGACATTTGGTATCTGCCTGGGTCTCCAGATGATGGTTGTAGAATACAGCCGTTCGGTTATCGGACTTCCGGAAGCTTACAGCACAGAATTCAAATCGGGTTGCAAAAATCCTGTAATAAGCCTGCTTGAGGAGCAAATTGATATTACGGTAATGGGCGGAACAATGCGTCTGGGACTGAGTCAGTCTGATCTTGTAAAAGGCAGCAAACTGTATTCTGTTTACGGTTCCAGAATTATTTATGAAAGGCACAGACACAGGTATGAAGTAAACAACAAATACAGGAAACTGCTTGCAGATAACGGATTAATAATTGCAGGTCTTACTCCTGACGGTGCACTGGTTGAGTGCATCCAATGGCCTGATCATCCATGGGGAATCGGAGTCCAGTTCCATCCTGAATTCAGGTCCAAGCCTGTGGATGCGCATCCTTTGTTTAAAAGCTTTATTGCCGCTTCGATGAAAAACAGATAATTTTTTTTTAAATACATTTTTGACTTGTTTCACATATTCGCTTAAAATAAGAACGGATATGACAGCAGGATATTGCAATGAAACTTAATGTCGGATTTGTCTCATTCAGACTTGCAGGAACAGATGGGGTTTCCCTTGAAACATCCAAGTGGGCTGAAGTTTTTGAAAGAAAAGGGCATAACTGTTTTTATTTTGGCGGCGAGATGGATACGCCTGAAGAAAAAACATGGATAGAAGAACTTGCTCATTTCAGGCATCCTGATATAAAAGAAATATATGAACCCTGTTTTTCACTATCCACCCGGCCCCGCTCCCTAACATCCAGGATTCATGAACTAAAGGAAAAACTCAAACAGTCTTTATATGATTTTCTTGATAAATTTAAAATTGACCTTCTGATACCGCAGAATGCCTGCACGATTCCTCTTAATATTCCATTCGGGCTTGCCCTTACAGAACTTATCTCCGAAACCGGCATCAGAACGATTGCCCATCATCATGATTTTTTCTGGGAAAGGAAAAGATTCCTTACGAATTGCGTATGGGATTATATAAACATGTGCTATCCTCCCCATCTTACAAATGTAGAGCACGTTGTTATTAATTCATCCGCAAGAAACCAGCTTGCCCTCAGGACAGGCATATCTTCCCATCTTATTCCCAATGTAATGGATTTTGCCCATCCTCCAAAGCCTTCAGACGCTTACTGCAGCGAAGTACGGAAGGACCTTGGGATAAGACCTGATGAGTATTTTATACTGCAGCCGACCCGGGTCGTGCAGCGTAAAGGCATTGAACATGCAATTGAACTGGTCGCCCGGCTTAATTCCAAAGCGGTTCTGGTAATTTCCCATGCCTCGGGAGATGAAGGGCATGAATATGAAGAAAGAGTCAAGGATTATGCGGCACTTCTCAAAATCAAGGCGCTGTTCGTTGATGATATTATTAATGAACACAGAGGCAAAACTCCCGACGGCCGGAAAATTTATACCCTGAGAGATATTTTTCCATTTGCCGACCTTGTCACCTACCCTTCACTTTTCGAGGGTTTCGGCAATGCCTTTCTTGAAACTATCTTTTTTAAAAAACCCATTCTTGTTAACAATTACTCTATTTATTCACATGATATCCGGCCAAAAGGTTTTAATGTTATTGAAATGGATGAATTTATTTCAAAGGAAACTGTTGAGAACGCCCGCAGGATCCTGGAACATCCGGAAATTGTCAAACCCATGGTTGAAAAGAATTATGCACTTGGAAAAAAATATTACTCGTACGAAGTACTTGAAAGCAAATTGTGCAATATAATGACTATTTTCTGGGGAAATCACTCCTGTATGTAATTTTATTTTTCAATGTATGGAAATCCGTTATTTAACAATTTTCTGATAATCCACTTTATAATCGTTCCTTTATATGATAGAAAATTAAAAAGACTTTTGGACTTATCATGACTGATATCACAATTTTCCATTATCATCTTCTTCCCGGCGGTGTAACAAATGTTATCGAACTTTCTGTCGCTGCGCTTTTTCAACATTACCCTGAAACCGGCAGCATCAGACTTGTATGCGGAAAATTTGAAAATACAGAAAAACTGCTGTCGAGGATACATGCTGAATGTCCTGACTCTGCCGGCAGAATTTCTATCGATATAATTCCTGAAATTGATTATTCCGAAAAACCCGGTCCTGAGGCAGTAAGGGTCATTTATGAAAAACTCAGGCAGGAATATTCCGGCAGCTTATGGATAGTGCATAATTATCATCTTGGAAAAAATCCGTCATTTACGGAAGCTGTTCTGCAGACGGCCCTGAAAAATCCCGGTCAGAAAATCGTATTCTACATTCACGATTTCCCTGAGTGCTCAAGATATTCAAATCTTAAAAAACTATCAGGAGTCATCAGTTCTCCGGCGTATCCGCTTAGTGAAAACGTCCGCTACCTTTTAATAAACAACAGGGACAGGAAATATCTTGCAGAATCCGGTGTTCCCGATGATTATATATTCCTTGTAGACAATCCGGTTGCAGAAAACTCATCCTTTTCTGCCGACAGCCGTATGTCAGAGAAACTGGAAAAATTCAACGGTATGGGTTTTGGCCGATACATTCCCGGACGGCCGCTTATGCTTTATCCGGTCAGGTCGATACGCAGGAAAAATGTTCTTGAGGCAGTTTTTTTAAATAAACTCTGCCCGGCCCCGCTAAATCTCCTTGTTACACTTCCGGGTATTTCAAAGACCGAAGCAAGATATTCCAGGACTGTTGGAAAACTCTTTTCGGAAGGAATTGCAGACGGACTTTTTACTGTCGGCTCACGTCTTGAAAAAACTGGAATCAGTTTTTCAGAACTTTTTGCTTCATCTGACATGATTGTTTCAACTTCCGTTCAGGAAGGCTTCGGTTATCTTTTTATTGATTCAATAAAACACAGAAAACCTCTTTTTGCGCGATATCTGGAAGTAATTTCCTGCTATTTCGAATTGTTCCCCGACAACTGCACATATTTTTACACAAAAGCAGAAGTCCCGCTTGATAAAGATCTGTCCGCATACCTTAAGAAAAAATATACAGAAAAAATAACCGGGCTGAGCGAATATTTTTCAAAAAAAGACACTGAAAAACTTCTTGAGTCTGTTTATGCGTTATGCTCCGCCGATCTGATTGATTTTTCGTATCTTCCTGTGCAGAAACAGACAGAATTCATAAAATCTGCACATCTTTCATTGGTCAGTAAAAATGAATTCCAGACAATAAACAGGAATCTTGTTTCAAAAATGAATAATCTGGTTTCTTCGGTTGTACCTGTAATTGATACCGAGTCAAGATTCGGTCTTAAAAAATATGCTGAAAGAATAAAGTCGATTACTGACAGTTTCAGCAAAATAGCAGGAATTCCAGGCAGTAATGGCAATGATATTCAGAAAAACCTTCTTTCCAGATTTGCTTCTCTTGAATATTTAAGGCTGCTTTACGACTGGATTTAGTTGCCGGAAAGCTGTTTGTTTGGTATTTTTTCTGCAATAAATAATAAGGAGTTAATAAATGATAAGTCTCAGAGATGTAAAAAAATCTTTTGATTCTGTCAAAGCCGTAAATGGAATATCATTTGAGGCCGGCAATAGTACCGTCTTCGGGCTTCTCGGACCTAACGGTGCAGGAAAATCAACAACCATTAAAATGATTATGAACATACTTGTTCCGGATGAGGGTGAAATACTTTTCGACGGCAGACTTTTAACAGAAAAAGACAAAAACAGGATCGGATATCTTCCAGAGGAGCGCGGTCTTTACAAAAAAGCGAAAGTCAATGAAATTCTTCTCTACTTTGCTTCTCTCAAAAACTGCAGAAAAGAAACAGCCCAGAAAAATATTGACTACTGGCTGGACAGATTTGACCTGATGGACTGGAAGAACTCAAAAGTAAGTGAGCTTTCCAAAGGCATGTCGCAGAAAATCCAGTTTATCGGATCAATCGCCCATGATCCCGAAATCCTGTTTTTTGATGAACCTTTTTCGGGCCTTGATCCGGTAAGTGCTGATGCTCTCAAGGAATCGATACTTGACCTCGGCAGAAAAGACAAAACAATACTGTTTTCCACCCATATCATGGACCACGCTGAAAAACTCTGCACCAGTATCATGATCATGAATAAAGGAGAAGAAGTTGTTTCCGGTCCTGTTGAAAAAATAAAAAATGAACATGGCAGTCAGTCCGTAACTATTGAATTTGACGGCGACGGTTCCTTTATTGCCAGGCTTTCTTATGTCACGAATGCCATTACATATCCACGATATATGGAACTCGAACTTATAAGTCCTGAATATTCAGCCAGACTTTTGAAAGACTGCGCAGATAAAATCAGGATCAAGAAGTTTGAGACCCAGGCTCCCTCTCTTCACAAGATATTTATAAACCTTGTCGGTAAAGACGATCTGGAAAAAGGAGAAAATCATGAATAATATATTTAAAATCGCCAGACACGAATTCAGAATGACCGCCATGAACAAGGCGTTTATTATACTGACGATTCTGGGGCCTTTCCTTATTCTTGCTGTTACGGTTCTGCCGACTGTGTTTAATCAGAATGCGGGGATTGAAAAAGATACAGTTGTCGCTGTTATCGGCGGGGATGATAATATTCATTCCGTATTGTCCCGTTATCTTTCCGCTGTCAATATCAATGTGTCAGTTGAAAATGACGAAGAATATGTAAGGCAGGCTGTTCTTGATGGAAATATGCATGGATATCTAAAAATCCCCGATGATTACCTGAATACAGATGTTTTCCAGTACAAATCAAAAACCGGAACTGATCTTATTGTTTCAGAAACTATTCGGGCAATTCTCAGTCAGATAATAATTACCATGCGGCTTGAAAACTCCGGCTTGACTACTGAACAAATCATAATGGTTTCAACCCCGCCCCAGTTTTTTACCGGAAAAATCTCAAGCCAGGCCGTTGAAACTGAATCTGATGAAAATCAGGATTTAATGGAAATAATGTTTACATGCATCGGCTTTACGCTGCTGATTTATATGACCATTCTTCTTTACGGCCAGTCTATCGGCCGGTCCGTACTTCTGGAAAAGACATCCAAAACTGTTGATATCATGCTTTCATCGGTAAGACCGCTTGATTTGCTTTATGGAAAACTTCTTGGAATCGGAATCGCAGCCATTTTCCAGTATTCAATCTGGATGCTGATGGCTTTTCTGATTGCAGGAGTTGCAGGGCCTGCTCTCGGATTTTCGATCCCCGCTTCAATAAATGTAACTAATTTCATGTTCCTTATTTTGTTTTTTATTCTCGCCTTTCTTCTTTACTCATCAATTTATGCAGCACTCGGATCCGGCTCTGATGACGAGCAGCATTTCGGACAGCTTTCAATGATTCCTCTTGTTTTTCTTATTCTGCCTATGGTAGCCGTATCAGTGATTGTTTTTAATCCTGACGGATCCATTTCAAAGGCGTTCAGTTATATCCCATTTACTTCTCCGCTGATCATGCTGATTCGTGTTATTGTATCAATGCCGCCACTTTCTGATTTTCTTATATCCGGCGGGATTCTTATTGCAACGATACCGATAATCATGTTTGCCGGTTCAAAAATATTCCGTATCGGGATTTTGATGACCGGTAAACGTTACACGCTTAAAGAAATTTTACGATGGATCAGAGTTAAATAGGCAAAAACTGTATAAATCCAGGCTGCATTTCCCAATGCAGCTTTTTTTAATCAATATTCTTGACTATTTTACTTAAAAATGATTTTTTTATATCAGGGGATGAATAAATGGAATTTAAAGAATGGCTTAACCGGGAAATACCTCCAACCGCGGAGATACTGGAAAAAAGCCTTAAGGAAGAATACCATCTTTCACTCAACAACTGCATCGGACAGAAAGGCCGTGAGGAAATCTACCTGATTCTGGATTCTTTCCTTGCCGTGCTTTTTCCGGGCGCTTTCCGCAATCAGAGAACGACAGAGAACAATATTTCATTTCTTATCGATGAATCTCTCAGGCAGGCTTCCATCGGTCTTTATACTTATCTTTCGAACCTTTACTGCGGCGAAAAACATATAAACCCGGAAAAAACCGCCCAGGAGAAAGTGGCAAACCTAATAAAGGAACTTCCCCTTATACGAAATGATCTGGTACTTGATATTAATCAGGCTCAAAAAGGCGATCCGGCAGCTTCTTCACTTGATGAAATTGTTCTGAGTTATCCGTTTGTTGAGGCAATTTCAACACACAGAATAGCGCATAATCTCTACAGGCAGAAAGTACCTATAGTACCGCGTATTATGTCCGAAAGGGCCCATTCAAGGACAGGCATCGATATCCACCCCGGCGCCAATATCGGGCCGGGATTTTTCATAGATCACGGGACAGGTGTTGTCATCGGCGAAACATGCAATATCGGAAAAAATGTTATACTTTATCAGGGAGTTACTCTCGGTGCAAAATCACCATTTGATAAAGAGGGCGCTCCACGCAGAAATCAGAAAAGACATCCGGATATTGAAGATGATGTTATTATATATGCCAATGCAACAATTCTCGGTGGAAAAACAGTTATCGGTAAAGGTTCTGTTATCGGCGGCAATACCTGGATAACGACATCCATTCCACCCGGAAGTGTCGTTTCCCGGAATGAAAATTTCCAGCTTGAATCAAAAACCTGACCGAATGGTTCGGTTTATTTTTTTTCAGTTCTCTGTAAATTATAAACACGGCCTGTTTCGCCGTGTCCATAATTTACCAACTGAATAAAAAATAAACTTTCACCCAACAAAAGGCTGACCAATGCTGATCAGCCTTTTGAATCATACAACTATTATTCAACTACCGAAAAATCTTCCTTTGAAGCTCCGCACATCGGACAAACCCAGTCTTCCGGAATATCTTCAAAAGCTGTACCCGGATCTACACCGTTATCGGGATCTCCTTCAGCCGGGTCATAAATGTATCCGCAAACATCACATACATATTTTTTCATCATCTCCTCCTACAGCATGTTCATATTTTAATGTGCCTGTGCTCTTTTGCCAAGCTAATTATCAGGCGTATGCCGGGCAGGACTGATTCATTCCGCCGGCCCGGCTGTACCGGCCTTTAAAATTTCACGGATTATCTTATCCTTTCCATAATCCATGAACATTGCAGTATTCCCTGGCGCTTACTTTTGAAGCGCTGACGCAGAATTCAGCAATTGGCTGATCACCGGGATTAAGATATTTTTTATATGAAATACCGTCTGCGATTAATTCTATATACTGGATATAATGTTCTTCCAGCATAGGGTGCAGTGTACTTCCCACTGTGACTTTATAACCGTCTGAAGTTTTTTCAATAAGCGGAACATGCTTTTCGGTTGCAGAATCTGCCGTCTTTTCGTTTAGCAAAGTCATCGGCTGGCCGCAGCAAACAAGCTCTCCGCCGCCTTCGACAAGCAGTTCAACCAGATTTCCGCAAATTTCACATTTATAAACTTTCTTCATTTCATTCTCCTTTTTCAGTAATTTTCACCAAGCATTTCAAAATAAGCCTGCGGGTGCAGACATGCAGGGCATTTTTCAGGTGCTTCTTCACCTTCGTAAAGAAATCCGCAGTTCAGGCAGCGCCATACAATTGATTTGTCTTTCCTGAACGCTTTTCCATCTTCGATATTTCGTGCAAGATCACTATATCGTTTTTCATGCTGTTTCTCTGCAATTGAAACATTTTCCCATAATTTTGCTATTTCTGAAAAACCTTCTTCCCTGGCAGTTTTGGCAAAAGCGGGATATAAATCAGTCCATTCTTCATGTTCACCGCCTGCAGCCTCTTTCAGGTTTTCCAGAGTTGTGACTACAACACCTGCCGGATATGATGCGTTAATTTCCACCATACCACCCTCAAGATAGCTGAAAAATCTTTTCGCGTGTTCTTTTTCCTGGTTTGCGGTTTCTTCAAAAATCTCTGAAATCTGAACATAACCTTCTTTTTTTGCTTTTGATGCAAAATATGTATATCTCATTCTGGCCTGCGATTCGCCTGCAAATGATTTAAGCAGGTTCTGTTCAGTTTTTGTGCCTTTCACACTACCCATATATATCTCCTTTTTTTACCGCATATCTGCGGGTTAATTAAACAGTCAGTTCACCTTTTTCAGGTATTACTGCATTCTGAACATAAGCCGAAATATTCTATATAACATCCTCTTATTATTTTTCCGCCGGATCTTTTTTTACTGAAATCCTTATCTGTTTTTTCAAAACCGAAATCCTCAAGTCTGCCGCATCTTGTACAGCGGAAATGGATATGACTGTCAGTATTACCGTCAAATTTCGCCTTACCGGAAGGCGTGCTGATTTTCAGGATTTCACCTGTTGAAACAAGAAGTTCAAGATTCCGGTATACTGTGCCCAGACTGATTTTTGGCATTTTTTTCCGGACGCGATCATATATTAAATCCGCAGAAGGATGATCATCTGCATTACTGAGAACCTCAAGTATTGTTCGTCTCTGTTTTGTTTCTCTCATATTATCAATAATAGTTACTATTTGAAATTACAATGAATTACCTTTGCTGTCAATATACTGGCATATATTTGTTATAAGCAATCTGACAATATAACACAAAATAAAAATCGAACAGCATCGAAAGATTTCCGCACTTTCCTTTTTTTTGTTTTTGATTTATGTTCAACACCTATGGATAATGATTCAAGGCTTTTTGTAAGCTGCCCGCGTTTTACGGAAGATCTTCTAAAAAAGGAACTTGAATTACTTGATATTGAAATTGCAAAAGAAGTCCCGGGCGGGCTGTATATTCCGTTCAGCACCAAATATGTATACAGAATCTGTCTCTTTTCCCATATTGCAAACAGGGTACTGCTTCAGCTTGCCACAGTTTCTGCAGAATCGCCTGAATTGCTGGCCGGACAAACAAGCAGCATTGCCTGGGAAAATCACTTTTCCCCTGCCGATCGTTTTATGGTTGACTGCCGGGAAACATCAGAAGTTTTCAGAAACCGTATATATGCAGCACAGGTTGTCAAAGACGGTATATGCAGACGATTTACAGATCTGAATTATAAAAAACCTGAAGTAGACGTAAAAAATCCTGATATTTCCATAAATTTATTTCTTTATTCCGACAAAGCTGTGTTAAGTATCGATTTATCAGGCGGCAGCCTTCATCAGAGAAATTACAGGATAAAAAGCGTCAAAGCCCCGCTTAAGGAAAATACTGCAGCGGCTGTGCTGTTCAGGGCCGGATGGCGAAAGGGTGATAACCGGGCATTTCTCGATCCGATGTGCGGGAGCGGGACATTTCTTATAGAAGCTGCATTGATTTCTGCAGGCATTCCTCCCGGATTATTCATCGGAAAATTCGGTTTTGAAAAATGGAAAGGGCATAAAGCCTTTGAATACCGTTCATTACGCCAGAATGCCGAAGAATTATTCCGTTCCCTGATAAAAAATATCCCGCATATCATCGGTTCGGATATTGATAAATATTCTGTTTACGCTGCACGCGATAATATAAAAAAAGCAGGCCTTGACGGGCATATACGGGTCTACTGTTCTGATGCCCGATCGATGAAATCCATTTCCGAAAATTTCAGCGGCGAAAAGGGACTTATTGTTTTCAATCCGCCATACGGCAAAAGACTGGGTAATCATGAAAGCCTTATAGCCGATTATTCACTTATCGGACGCGAAATAAAACAGTATTTCCGAGGCTGGAACTGTTCCATAATTACCGCCGTTAAAAATCTTTCTTCCTGCCTGGGACTTAAAACCTATAAAATCAACAAACTTTACAACGGCGGGATCCTTGCTTTTGTCTACAATTATGAAATTGAAGAAGATGCCTGGGAGAATACTGTGGCTGATCCCGGCCTTGAAATGTTCCGGAACAGACTTAAGAAGAATATGAAAAACCTGTCAAGATGGATCCGGGAAGAAAATATAAGTTCATACAGGCTTTATGATGCGGATATGCCTGAATATTCTGCAGCCATTGATATATACGAAAACAAATGGATCCACATCCAGGAATATGAGGCCCCCGAAAGTATTGATCCCCGTTCTGCTTCCCGCAGACTCGGCCATATACTTTCCGTTCTTCCTGAGTTTACAGGAATCATACAGCAGAACATATTCTATAAAAAACGTAAAAAACAGCACGGCAAATTACAATACAATGAAAACAGGGAAGAATCTTTCAGGGTCAGAATGTATGAACATGGTCTTTCATTTTATATTGATCTGAAGAGTTATCTTGACACAGGCATTTTCCTTGATCATAGAAAAACACGAAGCTATATCCTGGAGAATTCAAAAAACAGGAACTTCCTTAATCTTTTCTGCTATACAGGCACTGCAAGTGTTTTTGCAGCAAAAGGCGGAGCAAAGTCCACAACTTCTGTTGATACTTCAAAGACATACCTTGACTGGACACAGGAAAATTTCAAACTAAACGGAATTTCAGGTAAAAACCATCAGAGAGTCAGAAAAGACAGTATCAGATTCCTCAAAGAGACTGCCGACCGTTTTGATCTTGTCTTTATTGATCCGCCTACATTTTCAAATTCAAAATCAAGGGAAGAAATATTTTCAGTCCAGAGAGATTATTCTGAACTTATTAATCTGGCAATCAGGATCTGCAGACCCGGCGCAATAATAATCTTCTCAACGAATTTCAGAAAATTCAGCTTTAATACAGAACTGGTTAATTCAGAAAATATAAAAGAGATAAGCAATATAACCGGATCACCTGATTTTGCCAAAAGCAAAAACGCACACCGCTGCTGGGAAATCAGGGTTTAATTATTTGGTTCTCATAATAAATACGCCGTCCCAGTCTTCCGGCGGCGGGTTTTCGATATAATGTTTGCATCTTGCGAAATATACCTGTGAAGGGCCGTCATCCTTGTCTATTTTAAGCGCCTCGAAGAAACAATCCTTTGCCTTATCAAACATCAAAAGTTTATAGAACTTCCTGCCCTCTGCAAAATGCTTAAGGACCTGATATTTGTCGACA
>CAZKOK010000033.1:0-9095 GCA_964554355.1 uncultured Spirochaetia bacterium
TTTTACATAGAGTTTTACCCCCGACTTGTATTCGGCATAATTCATGTCAAAAGGTGCATTTTTCGGTATATAAAAAAGCGTTGTATATTCCTGGGTCCCTTCCGCTTTGGTATGGATATAAAGAAGCGGATCGTCGCTGTCATGAAAGATGGTTTTATAGAATTCATTATAATCCTCATCTTTCAGTTCGGATTTGCTTCTTCTCCAGAGGGCAGATGCACTGTTGATCTGCTCTACCTTTTTCTCTTTCTTTTCTTTTCTGCTGTCACCCTCACCATCATGGCTTGTTTCTTCATACTCAAGAAAAATCGGAAAAGCTATATGATTTGAATACTTCTTGATAAGCGTTTCAATCTGCCATCTGTTTGCATATTCTTTTCCTTCATCATTAAGGTGAAGGGTAATCTCGGTTCCCCAGCTCTTCTTTTCAGCTTCCTTTACCTCGTAGCCGCTTTTACCGTCACTGGTCCAGAGCCAGGCCTTGTCCTCACCGGCTTTTTTACTGAGGACCTCAACCTTGTCAGCTATCATAAAACAGGAATAAAAACCTACGCCAAACTGACCGATAAGATTTGAGTCCTTTTTGGCGTCTCCCGAGAGGCTGCCTAAAAAGTTTTTTGTCCCCGAGCGGGCGATTGTTCCAAGCTGCGAACTCAGGTCTTCTTCATTCATGCCTATTCCCGTGTCGCATATTGTCAGCGTTTTTTCATTTCCTGTGCCGATTTTCAGGTCGACTCTGGGATCAAACTTCAGCTTTTTATATGCATCATCAGTCATATTGAGGTATTTCAGCTTATCAAGTGCATCCGATGCATTGGATATAAGTTCCCGCAGGAATATTTCCTTGTGTGAATAAAGACTGTGAATAATCAGATGAAGCAGCTGGGATACTTCTGTTTTGAATGTTTTCTTTGACATTGTTTACTCCTGAGTTTATCAATATAGTAAGTATTAAATGAAATATACAAAAAAAAATCCATACCGGCCAGAGTCAAATCCATTTAAAAAAACACAAGCTTTGGGGTATCCGTAAAAAATTTGGCTTGAACAACGAAAAATGATGCATTATATTCATATATTATGACTGATGACGATCCTTTACCTAGTAAAACCTCCCAAACAGAAAAGAAGAGTCTCTGACAGTGATTAGTATAATTCTCTTAATTCTTTGTATTCTGTTTTCAGGTTTTTTCTCGGCTACAGAGACTGCATTTACATCTCTTTCTGCAATTCAGATACAGAAGCTGACCAGCTCCAACAAGAAAACCGGAAAACAGGTGAAATATCTGACAGACCGTCCGGAAATTCTGCTTACCACTCTGCTGATAGGAAACAACCTGGTAAACATCGCCGCAGCGTCAATAGCCACACAGCTGACCATAAGCTGGTTCGGATCAGAGTTTATCGGGATAACTACCGGTATTCTGACTTTTGTTATTCTGGTTTTTTCAGAAGTCAATCCGAAAAGAATAGCCATATTATATAACGAAGGCATCGCTCTGCGTACGGCCTGGATTATTCATTATCTTTCTCTGCTGTTCAGACCGATAATCTGGCTTATTTCAGGCATCAGCAATATCCTGGGACGGCTTTACAGAAAAAAGGGAAGAAAAAAGATATCAATGGAAGGAATTTTCCACATGTTCTCTCTTGCCGAAAACGAAGGGGTTGTCAAGGATTATGAGACCCTGATGATCCGCAATGTTTTCAGATTCAATGATGTTCAGGTCCATGCAATCATGACCCACAGAACAGAAGTATTCAGCCTGAAAAAAAGCCGGAAGATAATTGATGCCCTGCCCGAAATTACGGAAAAAGGATTTTCCCGCATACCGGTATATTCAAAACACCCCGAACAGATAGTGGGGGTAGTACTGACCAGAGACATAATGAAATGCGTAGCATCCGCTTCACTTCAAAAACCCCTTTCCTCTATCATGGTCAAGCCTTTCTTTGTTTCGGAAACACGCAAAGTCAATGATCTGTTTGTTACTTTCCAGAAAGAAAAGGTCAGCATGGCAATAGTTCTTGATGAGTACGGCGGACTTGCAGGGATCGTAACCATAGAGGATGCAATTGAGGAAATACTCGGAGAAATCCATGATGAATACGACAGCACCGAACGCGAAAAAGTGGTTGCTCTGGATGATACGAGTTACCGGATGCAGGGCGACACCTCAATCGAACAGGTCCAGGATCTTCTCGGATTTGATCTTGAACATGAAAAACATGTTCAGACAATCGGAGGCTACCTGACCGAGCTGCTGGGACGTTTTCCCCATAAAAAGGAGACTGTAAAAATCGAAGGCGCCGAATTTTTTATAGAAGAAATAAAAAAGCACAGGATAATTCAGGTCATGTGCAGGCTAAATGCCGATTAGGTCTCCGTCTTTCAGCACTTCAACCCATTCACCGCCTGAGTTAAGCACAGATAAATTCGGCTTTACAATCAGTCCGTCAAGATGAATCAGCGCAGAAGCATCATTGTCATAATTCGTTCCAATCGCTATATGACAGGTCTTGTATACTTTTTCATCGATAAGCATATTACCGATAATTTCTGCATTCGGATTAATACCTATTCCAAGCTCACCGAGGTGTCGTGCATTTCCGGCGTATTCGGCCGCATCTTCGGGGGACAGTTTCCCGCTTCTGCCGTATTCCAGGGCTGTTTTCTGTCCGCGGTCAATTGTATCAGCAAGTATTTTCCCGTTGTCGCTGTCCTGTATTTTTTCAACAAATCCGCTGCGGACCGTCACTGTTAACGGATCATCAAGGACAAGTACCCCGTTATAAACCGAAATGCTGCCTTTGAATGCAATCTTTCCTTCTGCAGTCCCGTTTTCAGGTGAAATAAAACTTTCACCTGCGGGAAGATTTCCGCCTGCTCCCGGTTCGGAGAAATCACCGTCATCGACAAACGCTTCCCTGTTGTTTATTCCGAATTCAATATCGGTGCCGGACGGACAGGTGATTCTGACCTTTGACCCGTCATCCAGGATTTTTTTGATAAATGCGGCTTCTCTTTTCATCCTTGAGTAATCCAAAGGAACTGTTTTTATGAACTGTTCCAGCGTGACAGTCGGAGACCAGAAACCCCTTGCCTTTTTTGATTCTATAAGAAAATCAAAAGTACTGTCCAGTTTTTGTCCGTTATACAGGTAGGGATTCTTCTGGGCCTTCAGGTCCTTGCCGAGTTTCTGGTGACTCATGGAAATAATGACATCAGGCTGTGATGAAATTGCAGCAATTACAGTATCTTCCGCAGCATCCAGCTGTGTCTTTACGGGCTGCACAAGGATAGACGGTTTTGCTTCAGCACGGACACAGGAGTTATAAAGCGCCTGTGAAATTAAAAAAACATCATGATTGGGATTCGTGACGATAAGAACTTTTTCGTCTTTTTTTACCTTAAGGCATTTAAAAATAGCTGTATCAGCTGCTTTCTGCAGGGCCCCGGCCTGCGGGATATCAAGATCAAAAGTTTCCATAGAAAAAAGGTAACGGCTGAAACTGTTTCGGTCAAGATGAAAAAAAATTGAAATACCGGAAATTCACATGCATGATATCAGTATGCGAATATTTTCCGAAAAAAAGGCAATATTCCATGCGGCTTCGTGTGCCCTTTTTATACTGTTCCTGTCCTGTACTACAATCGATACAGACAATCCGGCACATACAGGCACGGAAAATTATTATATTTATAAACCGGTTGCAGATGAAAACAGCGAAGCCGGGATTCGTTTGACCACGCAGGTCACATTGCAGGGAACAAACCATCCGGTGCGGGAAGCCGATGACAGCAATATCGGACTTGACACGGGTGTTATTCAGGTGCTTTCACTTGCGTCTGAAAATCTGAAGGGAGTAATTGAGTATATATTTTTCTGGGGGGCGGACGGCTACGGCGGTTGTTATACATCTGATCAGGGATATTATTACGGAGGGACTAATCTTCTTGCAGGCTTCGGGCTTACATGGAACTGGGGCAGGATTAATTTTTCAATTGATAACAGGGCGCAGTTTCTGGCGGAGTTCGGACCATATCAGGCTTATCTGGAGCAGCTATACGGCGGACCGGACGATCACGGCGACTATGCAATATTATTCGAAGACCTTTTGGAAGAAGAACTGAAATTCATTGTTCAGCGGAATTTTGCATTCGGATTTAATGAATTGTTCGGACCGGCCATTGTGGAAGCCCACATGTCATCCCCGCATATCTTCTGTAATATCAGTGTTAACTTCTTTATTGATTTTTATAATCATTCAATCGCCTGCGGGCTGCGGCAGCATCTGGCCTTGATTGATCCGGACAAAATAACCATTCCTGTCTGTATACAGTATACATATCATTTTTGAGTACCATTTTTCCCGAAAGGTATTGACGCATACACCCGCCGTCCAATATTCTTTACACATCGTGAAATACGGAGGACTCCATTTATGATGCATGAATTCAAACCGGATTGTTCTGCAAAAGAAGTAAATTACAATCCCATAGCCGTTGAGCGGCTGGATAAACTCAGTCAGGAGCTTATTGAAAAAGGCATTATTCAGGCTGCCTGTTATCTTCTGGCCCGCCATGGAAAAATAATCGCCCATAAGTCCGCAGGCAAACTGTCATGGACTAAAGACTCGCCCGATTACCAGCCCGATTCGATCCGCAGGCTTGCTTCACTTACAAAGGCGTTTACAGCCGTGGGCATCTGGCAGCTTATGGAACAGGGAAAAATCTATCTGCATCAGCAGGTAAGGGAAATCCTTAAGGAATTCGATACCACCATGCATGAACAAATCGATATCTGCCAGCTGCTTACCCACACATCCGGATTCAAGACTTATCCGGGGGCTTTTCTTGAGCCATACCCCGAAGACTGGGACGACAAGCTTACAAAGGAAAACTGGATAAAAAGGATGATGTCCGGTCCGCTTCAGTTCAAACCGGGCACTGCCTGGAATTACTGCAATTTCGGCTTCCAGTTTCTGGCTGAAATTATCGCACGCGTTTCGGGCATGGATTATGACAGGTATATAGAAGAAAACATAATCAAGCCGTTAAAACTGAAAGATACCTTCTTCTTCGTTCCTGAAAAGGAAAAAAGCAGAGTCTGCACGCTTTCCGAATGGGATAAAAGGGGACTTAAACGGAAACGCAGTGATTATCCGTCCGTCTCGCTTATGGGTGCAGGCGGGCTGTATTCAACGGTACCGGACATGTTCCGCTTCGGACAGATGCTTCTGAACGGCGGAGTACTGGAAGGCGCCAGAATCCTGGGCAGAAAGACCGTCGAAGCCGGCACCAAGTACCATGTAAAGGACCTGATTTCCTATAACTGGCACGGCCATATTTTCAACGACAGCCATCTGGTAAGCTACGGTCTCGGTTTGGAAATCGACAAGCACAGGTTCCTAACCAACGGCACCTATGATCATGAGGGCGCCGCCGGAGTTCTGCTGTTTATGGATCCGGTGGAAAATTTCTGTTTTGCAGGGATTTTTTCCAGTGATGAATGGCACGGTGAATCCTGGGTTGCCCCGCTGGCTGTGGCCTGGGGCGGGATTGATTGAAATTAAATACCTGTAAGGATATACCTCACGCAACTGCGCAAAGCTAAAAACGACGCAACTTTTATTTAGTTTATTGTATTTAGTTTATTGTTTTAAATAATAGTTCCAGTCACAGAATGCCGTATATCTGCCGTTTATCAAGCAGATATGCGATCATTGATACTATCACCAGAATAACTGCCAGCTGAAGCAGGGCCAGCCAGATTACAGCCTGCTCATACCACCAGGCTGCGCCGGGCAGGACAAAAAGGGAAAACAGCACATAATGAAGAATGTACATAAGCAGGGGGTTGCGGCCGATTTCGCAAAACCGGCTTCCTGCAAAGGGGACTTTAAGCTGGTATCTGTCCAGCAGAATTCTGAACAGCAGATAAATTATTCCGCTTAATCCTGTTGAAAGAAGCACGTAAGCTGCAGATACACGGTTTTTGGACAGTGCCGAAAAGCGGGACAGCACAATTCCCGCCGCAAGCAGCAGGATTGAAAATCCGGCCAGCATCAGAATGCTGCGTTTTTCCTTTTTCAGCGCCAGCTCAGTGACAGCAGTCGCCAGAAGCAGCATCAATGTCCATGATAAAGCACCGATTATTCCTCCGTGCGATGAGGACAGGACCGTATCCAGAAAGAATTTATCAAGCAGAACCTGATAGCAGACAAGTCCGGCAAGTGCAGTCACCAGCCTCAGCCGGGGCTTCAGGAAAAGAAGTGGAAAAACACACAAACCGGCAAAACCGAGAGCATGCAATACCGACCAGTAATGTACTGCACCATTGCCGACAAAAACCGCTTCCAGAGCATTGAACAGGGCGCCGATACCGATCAGGGCCAGATACCGTCTGGAAAAATGGGCGAAGGTCTTAAGCCTTCCATCCTTTTCAAGCCTTCTTTTTACCGACGCCGGATAAGTCAGGGCGATGGCGAAAATAAACATGGGGGCTATCTGATCAATTACGGTAAACCCGATATCCGGGGCATGTCTGAACCAGACAGGCACAGCATTTACTCCTGCAAGAAAATTGGCGGCAATCATCATTATGATTGTAAATCCGCGGTACTGGTCAATTGACTCAATTCTGGCTGCCATAATAAAATTATAACTCATTCTGAGGGGATATAAATGAGCAAAATAAAACTGATAGCGATTGATCTGGACGGCACTCTGCTAAAGGATGATAAATCGGTCTGCACATACAGTTATGATGCACTGAAAAGAATTAATAAGTCCGGTGTCCCGGTAGTCATTTCAACAGTCCGTGCTTTTTCAGGTTCCAGGGAATTATTTGAGACCCTCGATTTTAACGGACCGCTGATCTGCTCCTGCGGCGCAGACATTTATCATTCATTGGAAAAGGGAAGAGACATAACATTTACGATCCCTATGAAAACCGCACTCCGAATCAGCGAATTCGCAGAAGCCAATGATTTAAATATGGGAATCACACATGGCGATTTTTCATACTGGAAAAGAGATCCAAAGTTTGGGGACAAACAGCTGCCTTTCATGAAATTTGTAGATGATTACTGCAAAGCATTATTTGCCGAACCGCTGAGAATACTCGCTGTGGACAGCAGAGACAAACTAATGTCATTTTACGGGTTTGTATCAAAAGAGCTTGCCGCAGAATGCAATACGGAAATTAATCATAATCCTGACGGTAGGCCCGGATCTGTGGCTGTAGTATCCGGAAATACCGGGAAAGGTCCTGCCCTGGAATACATATGCCGGAAATATTCTGTCGGATTGTCTGAAGTGATGGCAATCGGGGATTCCTTTGCGGACAAATCAATGCTGGACATTGCAGGGTATCCCGTAATAATGGGAAATGCTGTCCAGCTCCTGAAAGAATGCGGATATATTGAAACCGATACGAATGAAAACTGCGGAGTCGGGAAAATTGTGGAAAAATATTTTTAATGCTCTATAATATCGATAACCCGGCAAAAAGGAAAATAAAATGAAAAGATTGTTTACGGTTTTTATTCTGCTGGCTGCTTTGCAGTTACCCGTATTCTCAGCTGAACTGAATATTCATAACATCCTGAAGATTGATATACCGGATGAATTTGAAATACTGTCCATTTCAGAATTGCTGGGCAGCCACCCGGAATCCGATCAGTATTGTCTGAGTATTTACATTGATTATATTTACGGCAACAGGAATCTGTTTCTCGTATTAGATCTTTTCGGCTATGGAGATGAAGCGAAATACAACTCTCTTGCAGAAATTCTTGAGCTGGACAATTCATACGAATATTATCCCGTATACAGGACAGCCGATCAGAAAAAATATCTGAAAGAAAATTATCAAATCAATCGTGAAACAAACAGCCATAATCTTGGGTTTTCCAGGTTTGTTTCTTCCTGGCCTTCCGGGATTTCTTCAGATTACTATGGATTCTATTTCAGTATTGATAATGAATATTTCCAGGAAGTAATTATTCATTCCATTAATTACTGGTCTTCTTTCGGAGGAGACTGCGAGTCTCTTGATGATAAAAACTTCAGGCAGGAAATTGCGTCGCTTAATGAGGACGGGAAAAGACTGATGGCCTTCATGGACAATATAATTGACAGCGTCGTTCCGCCCCGCAGCTCCGTCAAGATAATCCGCAACAAGTCCCTTGAAATTAAAAATACCGGCAGTCTGCAGGGTTACTGGGTTAACGAAACAGAGAATACGGAATTGTATGCACAGCCGGATCCTGCTTCCGAAGTTCTGGATCATACCGGCTGTCAGCCTTATGTAGTAATTGGAACAGGTCCTGATGTGATCATTGACGGAAAACAGGGCCGCTGGTACAGGATCGCATCATATGTCGGGACCCGGACCGGATGGATATTCAGCGGATTCCTCAGGGAACTGGACGAAGAAGAACTGGAAAATTATCTGGAATAAATTTAAGAATGAACAATTCTTTGATACCTGCTCTGAAAGTATATCTCGATACCCGCAGAGGAACTTATGCCGAAAGACAGAAACAGCGGGCTTAAGGTAATCTGTGCCGGTTCATTTCCCGGTCATTAAATTCTGTCTGCCATGCCCGGCTATTCTGCCCGATAGCAAACCCATTCCATTCCCCAGCGGATTAAATAAAGGAAATCCGGTTTGAAAACATTTCCGCAGGTCAGGACAATTACCAGTTGTTCATCACTGAAAACATTAATCTGCTGACCTCCGTTTCCCCTTGCTGAAACAGTTTTTATTCTTTTGCCGGGAAGATAAAAGAAACCTTTCCACCACTGATATCCATAATAAATATGTTTTGAATCGTCACCGACCCTTTCCGTATTAATCAGCGATGACTCTTCAAGCCACACTGGAGAAACAACCTGTATACCCTTATATATGCCCTTATCAGGAAACAGCTGTCCGATTTTAGCCATATCAATGGGTTTAAGCTGAAGCCTCCCTCCGGAATGGGTCAATTCATTCCCATTCACATACCAGCTGTAATCTTTGATATCAAGCGGTTCGAATAAATACTTTTCCGCAAAATCAACAAGAGACATTCCCGATGCCCGC
>CAZKOK010000033.1:9105-14198 GCA_964554355.1 uncultured Spirochaetia bacterium
CCTTATTATTTCTCCAATCAGAATTGTCAGACCACTGTTGTACAAATACTCTTCCCCCGGCACTGAGACAAGCTTCCTGTTGAAAATGAATTCAAGCCAGTCATTGCTTAAAAGCATGTTAAGTTCAGAGCTTTTTCTGTCTCCATTATAAGAACCATTCTGCCAGTCAATTCCGGCCTGCATGTTCAGAAGATTTTCAATGGTGATATTATATTTTTGCTTAATCCAGCGCGTATCGGAATAATCCAGGAAATAATTATAAACCTTTTCATTCACGCTGCTGATTATTTCTTTGTCAATCGCAATACCAAGCAATAATGAGGTAATACTTTTTGTAGCTGATGCGAGCGAGTGTTTTCTGTCTCTGTTAAAGCCATAAAAATATTCTTCAAGCACAAGTCTGCCGTTTTTAATATCACCAGACTATGAATATCCGTATAATGCTTGCTCAGTATTCTGTCGATCAATTTGGAAATTCCGGCAGAATCGATTCCGGCATCATTTATTGATTCTGTTTTAAATGCCTTGCAGGGTTCAGGTTCGGAATATGCATATGCCGTTATCCGGTTTCCGTCCGGATCAATACGGGGTATTCTGTAAGCAAGTCTTTCCTCTTCCGTTTTGGAGAATATTATTGAATACTCCTGTCCATTTACATTTCCGTTTCCAATCAGACAGGATTTTTCACTGTCCAGCCTGCCTTTGAATTTTATTTTAATGTTTATTGCCGCTGTTGAATCAATCAGTACATCAAGCTGTCCATTATAATATCTTATTCTGTTTACAGGAATGCCGATATTTTCAAAAACCGGAATATCAAGACAGGCTTTCAGTCTGTTGTTTTCCGGCTGAATATGAAGAATGACCTGTTCATTCCTGCCGGTTTCAGCAATATGAATTTCACCTGCCCAGAATCCGGAAATTTCTTCACAGGATGACCCCGGACAATAAGAAGAACATGAAAAAAGACAACTTAAAAGGATAAAATAGAATATTATATAAATTTTCATAATTCATAATTTAGCTGCAGAGAATCATATGTAAATATTTATTGTGTTATCCTAATATGAAGAGTTGTTAATAATGCGCTGCTCCCGTTCATTACTCCAGATTATTTTAATCCAAGCTTTTCCTTCAGAATATTGATAATCTCTTCGGCTTTTTCGGCAGGATCTGCAGAAGCGGACGCTCCGCTGACGGCATCCACATTGTAGTCGGCGTTCAGCTTGCCGTCGCCGTAGCTGGCCAGCAGAATGTATTTTGTTTTGTCTTTCACGCTGTTCAGGTATCTGGCGGCATAAGACGGCAGTTTGTTGCTTTCAAGATGCCACATAAAAAGAACAGCATCGTAACCGTCCGTATTGGTTTTTGAAAAATCGGGAGAAACCAGAATTGTTACCCCAATCCTGTTGTCTTTCCGAAAAGACTGCAGCTGAGTGATTATTTTACCTTTGAAACTTGTGTCTTCTGTTATTATCAGGAGAGTATAATCGGGATTGCTGACCTGGTTTTCAATCCCCGGAATATACTGCGGCTTCCCGAAACCGGCGAGTGCGATCAATGCAAGCAATGCCCCTGCAATAAAATATTTCTTCATAATTCTGATCTCCTTAGTCATAAATTACATTATAAAGATAATGAATTTTCAGTTGAGATACAAATTAATAGTCCGCTTTGCTAAGAAAATTTATGAATTGTTTTTCCGGTTATTTTTTTTAGAAATATCAGTGCCCGCATTTCTCGTCTTCCTGCGAACGGACAATTACTTCAGAATCTTTTCCGCAGGATTTGCATGTGTATTCGTATATCGGCATGGTTTCTCCTGTGGTTATTTATGCAGGAATTACGGGGATTTTTCAAGATCCGGAGAAAATTCTCAGGCAACGGCGCAACGGGGAAAACGGCGCTACGTTTTTGTTATGTTTTTAAATAACAGATCACCTCAAAAGGACAGCCGGGTATATCAAAGCCTGTGTTTTTCATTTATATGCAAACTGGACTCATATGCTGTATATTATTACTGCATGAATATTTTCCTCCGGGAGCTGTATTAATCATATGAGTATCCTTGCCGTAATAACTATAATTCTTCTGGCCACAGGATTCGGAGTTATCCGCTTTTCAATGCTTAAAAAAGCCAGAGAAAGACGAAGAATCGCCGCAAATATCCGCGAATTCAACTCCAGACGCAGAATCGCTGCGGCTGTGGACAGAAAAATCGAAGGCAGAATTGCAGAAAAAAGGTCGGGGATGCTTTCGCTGGAAACGCTGGATGCTGATCAGGGTCAGCTGAGTATAAATAAAGACAGGAATAAAAAATAGATCGCTTTTTTATTTTCTGTTATTCCTGAACAATGTCCTGATCCGACACGTTAATTTCAAACAGACAGCGTCCTGACCCTCTGAAACAGGCTTCCTTTAAAACGACATCAACCTTTTTGCCAAGAATTGTTTCATAGGTCTCCATCTGCCAGCCGAGTGAACAGTCACAATACACTCCGCCAGAATATTTGTCTTTCATGATCGGACATGCGCAGGGCCGCTCTCCCGTATCCACAATTATCTTTTTTCTGTCCTCTGAAATGGATATTGTCTCTCCCATCTTCCTGTTCATATGTTTGAAAAACCCCTCAGGGTCTCCCTTGTACTTTTCCGCCCATCCCAGCGATTTAGCGCAGTTTCTGCCAAGATTCTGAAATATCTGTCCCAGTTTATCGGTATCAACCAGGGGAATGACTTCCTCAATGAATGCATGATACTGGTTTCTCGCGTGATTGAACCGCCATTCAAGGACCCAGTTCTGATCATTCAGATCTTTTATTTTTTTTTCCATTTCTGATATTCTGTTATCCATAGAATTTCTCCCCGTTGTATTGACGCCTCAGCATTCAGGACCAGAAAACCTGTTCTGAATTCTTCCGTCTTTAAATCAGAATCCCTTCTCTTTCAACTCAGATACAATTTTCACATATTCTTCCGTAATATCAAATCCGTCATAGTCCTTGCGCATAAGATCGATCTGGTCGGCATGTGATATCCCGCGGTTTTCCGAACTCTTCAGGGTGCCTTTGAACTCTCCCCATTTCGCGGATTCTATCGTGACAAGTCCGTCATTCGTTCCTGCTTTGAACATCATCACCGCCTGCGGAATACTCAAAAGGGCATGACTGGACGGGTTTTTCATCTCTGAAGCATAGCTCTGGTAATAAACCCCGGGCATATCCGGGTTCTCTTTGTTGAATTTCTCAAGATAATCCGGTTTAAGCTGTTTGCTAGCAGAATATGCGTCCGGATCATTGTCCACCAGCATTTTAAAGGTTTTATTAAGTTTATAGCAGATTTTTCTGTATTTTTCGTCCTTCATCTTTGAAAGAACGTTAACCAGTTCGGAACCTCTGTGCGGGGTCGATATTGTCGTAAGCGAGGCCACCCTGTCAGCCATTCCAAGGGAGCTTATCATGTAACGCGCATCCAGACCGCCTTTTGAATGGGCGATGATATTCACCTTTTCCGCCCCTGTTTCTTCAAGCCATTTCAGAAGCTGCGCCTTTATTTCCGCGGCATTGCTTTCTATTGTACCGCAGGACTGCTTCTTTCCGTATTCCAACTTTTAGCCGTTCTTTTTCAGAAGAACAGGTATTCTGCCCCAGTAATTTGCAAGTTTGAAATCCCGGAACCCTATGCCGTGCAGCATCAAAAGAGGATATTTCGTCGCGCAGATCTGTGATTCCTCCCGGGTGTCCTGAAGCTGTTTTTTCTGCATTTCCGTCAGGTATTCCTTCTTCACCACCCTGCATAAATACAGCCCCATTATCAAATTAACCACAGGGACCCATGAAAAGAGCAGAATCATTGCCCGCCTGACAATCCCCAGCCGCTTCGAAGTAAAGAAAATCCGCAAGGCCCCGTTAAGCAGTGACAGGGATGAAAGGACTGAAGTTACTGCAATATCAGCGGCAATTATGCCTGGTGAAAACGGCAGCCTGTTTTTCAAAAGAATTACAGCCGTATACAAAGGCAGCTGTATAGCCATGGCCGTTGCAGACATCAGGAAGATCCTGCGTCCGCTGATCATTATGCGGGAACGCAGAGGAAGTTCCTTTTTGTGCCTTAAATTATTTACTGCAAACCTTGCCAGAAAATACACAGGAAATATTATCGAAAGGATCCTCAGCGGCAGTCCGGCCGGACCGGGAAGACTGGCAGTAAGATTATACCAGAGCAGCATATGCGGAGTCAGCAGCATCCCGGTTGTCCCGGGTATGGTTTTTGTCAGGATCCGCCATCTGTAATCCAGATAAATTGTCAAAGCCAGAATAAAAACAGAAATCAGCCAGAACATAGGGTCTCCTTGTTTTCCGGAATCGAATTACTGAATGTTCATTTACTGTACAAATATACAGATTAATTCCGATAAAACCAACAAATACATAATACAAATATGACTACGGATTTCGCGGATTTTCACGGATTAAATATTCATTTTTATGGCCTGTGCAACATAAACCGACCAAAAAATCCGTATACTCCGTGAAATCCGTAGTTATTATCTTTTGAATTAATAGTAATGGGTAACAGCCGGATCGAATACAGGAATCACGCAAAGCACTGTAATCCGGAAATTTTTCTTAAATCAAATTTGACAGGCGAACGCCATATATGTAGAATTCAGGTTATCAGTAATAAACAAAAGGAGATTTTAATGAAAAAGAAAATTACTGCCATCCTGTCAATTATTGCATTACTTTCCCTTCTGGCCGCATGCGGCGGCGGAAGCGATCCCGAATCTGTTGCAAAGTCATTTATGGATGCGCTGCTGAAAGGCAATTTCAGTAAAGCAGCCAAATATGCAACCGAAGAAAGTGCTCAGGCCCTGAATATGCTTGCCGCTTTCGGCGATCAGGCACTGGGCGATCAGGCTGCGGAACTTGAAAAAGTTGAATACAAGATCACTGGTTCAAGTATAAACGGCGACAATGCCACAGTAACCATTGAATCCGAAGGGCAATCTTCCGATCTGAATCTGCAGAAAGAGAGCGGAAAATGGAAAGTTGCATTTGACAAGGAAGGAATGATGGCCAAGGAGTAATAAT
>CAZKOK010000034.1:0-14142 GCA_964554355.1 uncultured Spirochaetia bacterium
ATTTCGATGAACTGACATCTGCTTTATCAAAGAACATTCGCATTGGTATGGGAAGAGTAAGACAAAAGTTGGGAAAAACAAATCCAACTATATCTGCAGACATTTTTATCTTTTCTTTTTTTAATTCAGCAACTACCGGTATGAGTTTTGAACCTCGCAATTTCCCTGATAATTCCTGTGCTATGTGTTGTGAGTTGCCTGAACCGGAAAAATAATAAATCGCAATGCTCATATAATACTCCCTGGATTTATATACTTGTTTCATTTAAAAAACATTATTTTATGGTTTTAAACTGCCTTTCCAAACTAATTTTATACGAATTTCGCTTTTTACAATTATATATTGAGAATTTCCTCATGTACATGGAAATACAGCATTTATCGCAAAATGATTCCAAAAGAATCCTTTATTTCACCAGGGCCTGGTCACGTGAGGTGTATCAGGGAGAAGACTTTTCCGGAAATAGATTTCCGCTTTCGCGGGAATGACAGGCAGCTCCACTGGAATGACATGTGGCTTTCACGGGAATATTGCAGTCATCAAACAGGGGTCTGTCCCCATTTATAATTCATCATTCATAATTGCAGCTTCGTGTCCTTCGTGCTCGTGGTTCAATAAATCGTTATGACCCGACCGGCCGTTTTTCCCCATCACATAGAAAAACACCGCAAAAGCCGCAAGCATCCCCAGACTGATCAGTATAAAAAGCAGATTCCCCCCGCTTGTTATCTGGAAAAATAGTGTTGCGATTATCCAGGCAAGAACTGTCAGATATGTCACCTGTATAATGGCGTAAAGCGGGCCCATCTCCCTGAATGCTGCGCTGACTGCGGCAAAGCAGGGGAAATAAATCAGTACAAACAGCAGGTATGCATATCCGGCAGCAGGGGAGAATTTACTGCGCATCAGCGAATAGAGCCGGACTTTTTCATTATCATTGGTTTTACTTTCTTCAGATATAATGCGGAGTCCGAAGGGGTCGATTATTCCGTCGATTACTCCGGCCAGTCCTGTTCCGATTGAGGTGAAGGCCTGGCCGAATGAATCGAGTATGCGGAATTCTTCTGTATCAGCTGATGCGGTTTTTGACAGTTCATTCTGCGAATAGAGTGAAGTAAGGGTCCCCGCAATTGATTCCTTGGCGAACATCCCCGTAAAAAGTCCTACTGTCGCCGGCCAGTTGTCTTTTTCAATGCCCATCGGGGACAGTGCCGGGGTTACGGCTTTTCCGATACCTGCCAGGACGGATTTGTCCGTATCTTCATTGCCGAATGATCCATCCGTTCCCAATGTATTTAAAAAGGAAAGGACAAGAACGGCCCCCAGAATTACCTTGCCTGCCCTGATTATAAAACCGCGCAGTCTGTTCCAGGTATGTATCAGGATGTGTTTTATCCTCGGGCTGTGGTAAGGCGGAAGTTCCATAACGAAATGGGATATTTTCCCCCGGAAAAGGGTATTCTTTAATAGAAGTCCCGTGGAAACCGCAAGTACGATTCCGGCGGAATAAATCGTAAAAACTATTATTCCCGCATGTTTCGGAAAAAGTGCTGCGCTGAACAGGGCATAAACCGGCAGTCTTGCGCCGCAGGACATGAACGGTGTGATAAATATGGTCATAAACCGGTCTTTTTTGTTTTCAAGTGTTCTTGTTCCCATGATTGCAGGCACAGTGCAGCCGAACCCGACAAGCATCGGAACAAAAGCCTTTCCCGGCAGGCCGATTCCCCTTAAAAATTTGTCCATAACAAATGCGGCCCTGGCCATATATCCGGAATCTTCAAGCAGTGAAAGTATAAAAAACATGCAGAAAATAATCGGAATAAACGTGGATATTGTCTGTATTCCGGCACCCAGACCGCCTGCAAGCAGATTTACAAGCCATGCGGGACTGTGCGCCGCTTCAAGCAGCCATCCCAGTCCGTCCACAAATACTGCTCCTGTAAAGATATCAAAAAAATCAATAAATGCACCGCCGACTGAAATTGTAAACCAGAAAACAAGGTACATGACGCCGAAAAAAATCGGTATTCCGAAAAACCTGTGCATGACAATTGAATCAATTTTTTCGGTCTTTGTGTTTCTGCTTTCCTTTTTATGAATGGTGTCTTTGCAGATACCATGGATTGTCCCGTATTTCGCATCGGCAATCAGCACATCAGGATCATCTTTCAGGACAGATAAAATGATTTTTATGCTTTCTGATATTTCCGTGCGGTCAAGTTTTGTTGCTGCAACAGCTTTTTCTGTTACCCAGGCGTCTTCTTCCAGGATTTTCAGGGCAATCCAGCGGACATTTGCGCCTATTCCGGCTTCGGCGGGCTTGAGAATTTCCGACCATTTTGAAATCAGCTGTTCCATTTCATTGTGATAATTTATTATCAGCCCGGATTTCGGATGTGTTTCAGCAGCTGAAAAAATCAGCTGTTCCAGACTTTTGATGTCTTTTTCGTTTTTGGCATTGACGCCGAGTACCGGGATCCCCAGGTGTTCCTGAATATGCTTTGTATCGATTTCTATGTTCATATTCAGGGCAAGATCGAACATATTCAGTACTGCAATCATGGGAACACCCATTTCAATCAGCTGCATTGTAAGAAAAAGATTTCTTTCTATGTTTGTGGAATCTATCACATTTATTATAAGATCGGGTTCCGAGCTTAACAGAAAATTTCTTGCTACTTTTTCGTCTTCGGAATCTGCCGAAAGCGAATATATGCCCGGCAGATCCACTATTGAAAGGGTCCTGTCTTTTGAGACAATCAGCCCTTCCTTTTTTTCTACTGTTACGCCCGGCCAGTTCCCTATCTGCTGTTTACCGCCTGTAAGGCCGTTAAACAGCGTTGTTTTGCCGGAATTCGGATTTCCTGCTAAGGCAATTGTATATTTCTCAGTCATTTACAGATTCTAAAACAAGTATTTCCGCTTCATTCCTGCGCAGAGACAAATTAAAACCGCGGATCCTGATTTCTACAGGGTCGCCGAGAGGGGCTCTTTTCAGAAGCTCGATTATGGTGCCGCGTGTCAGTCCCATAGAAAGAAGTTTTGCCCTGTAGTCTCTTGGACCTTCCCTGTAGCCTGTAATTACGGCCTTTTCTCCTATGTTCAATTCGCTGAATGTAATACTCATCTGCACAGGTCTCACCGTCCTCAAAGTTTGTATAACATAACTTTGTTAGCTGCTCCTATCTTAATATATTTTTTATACCGGGTCAATTCCCTCCATTCATAACTGCATTGAACAGATCCCTGATATAATTATAATCGGAAGATTCTGCCTTGTCATTTGTATCCAAAAGAAAGCTGTACATTGCCGGGACAAACCTGTATATTTATTATTACGCTGATAACAGCAGAAAACTGCCATGCGGGAACGGGTTGGTATATAAACCTGCCGGTGTATAATGAAGTCCATAAAACGCACAAAAACCATCAATACTTCTCTTGTAATTCGTGAATTATGGCTTAACCGTGCTTTTTCAAGAATAGAAATTGCGCGTACACTTGGTCTGAATAAATCAACAGTTACTCATATAATAAATGAACTTATTGAAATCAAGCTTGTAAAAGAGGGTTCTGAAGGCGAAGCAAGTCCGCAGGGAGGAAGACGGCCTGTTTTTCTTTCACTTAACAAGGATTTCGGTTCGGTTATAGGAATTGAAGTAAGGCCGGAATCATATACGGTTGTCAGCGTTGATCTTGACGGCAATGTCAGGTTTTTCCGTACAAAATCCAGAAGTGTGGATTCCAAAAACCTTACTGATTCTTTTTTGGGAATAATCCGGGACGCCATAGAAGAACAGGAAAAATCCGGTGTTCCCCTTCTTGGTATCGGTATTGGTTTGTCGGGCATGGTTAACCCTTCGACCGGGCATATCAAATTCTCAATTCCTCTTGAAATTCATGAAATATACGATTTTAAAAAGCAGATAGCTGCCAATTTTGATATTCCTGTTTTTGTCGAAAACGATGCCAACTGCTGCAGCTGGGGGGAGCTGGCATTTCACAGAACCAGGGAACTGCAGAATTTTCTGTTTATACTGGTTGAGTTCAGAAATATTGAATCTCCGCGGCCTTATCTGGAAAAAACTGCGGTTGGTCTGGGTATCGTAATAGATGGAAAGGTGCATTACGGCAAAAACCATTCGGCCGGTGAATTCAGAAGCGTCTTCCTGAAAAAGACAGGAGGCGGCCAGTTCAGTTTGAATCTTCAAGAAGAATCCCGTATTGACAAAGACCCCCGGGTACTTGAAAAGTTTGTAAGGGAGTTATCCAAAAATATTGCTCTTTTTGTCAATTCCTTTAATCTGAGTCAGGTATTCCTCGGTGGTGATATAGAAAATTACCAGGATATCGTCAGTAAAATACTTCAGGAGGAAATCCAGAATAACTGGCCTTATCCAGGTTCTGCTGACTGCGAGATACGTTTTTCCTCCCTTGGAGACATGGCCGTAGCATACGGCGCCGCGGGAATGATTCTGGACAGATTATTCAGCGATCCTGAGTATATAATAAGAGATGATGTTATCCACCGGCATAAAAAACATGTATGAATATAAAATAAACAACTTCATGGTATCTGTGAATGCAGGAAACCTGATTATTGCCTGACATGTAATATAATTCTGTTGACAGAACGGTATTGCTGTGAGACAATTGGTTGTTTTATAAACCAACTGGTTGGTTCTGGAATCAACTAGATAAAAACAGTAATTTGCTTTACGGGTCAAAAATCGTTCCATCAGTTTTCCGGTGGAGTAGTTTAAAAACAGCAGTGAGGCTTCCTGCCTCCGAAACAAGATTAACTGAATAAACTGAATGCAGCGGAAGGGTTTATGGAAAAACCGGTTTCGCATTTTAGACAAAGTACATCCGGACATAACCACAATCGGTATTGTCTTCAGGTCATTTAAGGACCGGGATGTAAACAAGGTTATCTGGGAGATATTCCCATATAAATATTAAAGGAGGCTTTATAATGAAAAAAGCACTGGTGATTTTAATCGCTCTTTTACTGATCTCTGGTGCTGCTTTTGCAAAAGGCAGCAAAGACAGCGGAAGCAGCGGACCGGTAACTCTCAATGTTTTGGCATATGGAGATAATGCCAATAACGAAGGTATAAGCTGGGTCCGTATAGTGGAAGCTTTTCAGGCGGAAAATCCGGATATCAAAATTGATTATGAAATGCTCTATGACGAAGCATATCATAACAAGGTTCAGGCAAGACTTGCTTCCGGTGATATCCCTGATCTGGCATATACCGGCGCTGACGCGCGCTGGGCAAAACCCTGGGCAGATGCAGGTCTTCAGTATGACCACAGAGACTCCATTGATGCGAATTTCTTTGATCTTAGCGTTATTCCCCCGATGGGTGTAAATGGCGAAATCTACGAAATTCCTCTCGGAACTTCAAACCTATGTACAGTTCTTTACATGAACAATAAACTGCTTAAGGATCTTGGACTGAAAGCCCCAAAGACATATGCAGATATCGTTGCAATGGTTCCTGCAGCAAAAAAAGCAGGTGTCCAGATTATTACTATCGACGGCGCTGACGGATGGGCATGGGGTTCATGCGTAATGTCAATGGTTATCGCACGTTTGTCAGGCAATCCCGACTGGGTAAAAGAAACTGTTGTAGATGGAAAACACAAATTTACCGATCCTGTATTTGTTAAATCACTTGAGTTCCTGGCTCAGATGGTAAAAGACGGCATTATTTCCGCAGATTCGGTTCTCGTTGACTACGGCACAAACATATCTGTTTACTCAAACGCTCAGGCCCTGTTCATGATTCAGGGACAGTGGGCAGCAGGCAACATCGAAAATCCTGAAGTCGCTGACAATACTACCCTTATGGCATGGCCTGCACTTCCCGAAGAAAAATCAGCAACGGCCGGCTCAATTGCTGCTGCAGTAAATCCGGGGTATGCAATTATCAAATCAGAGAATGTTCAGAAGGATCCTTCAGTAGTGAAAGCTGCATGGAAATTTATCCAGTACTACTACAGTGAAGAAGAAACAACACAACGCCTCAGAGACGGCGCTATTGTAGCTCCTGTTCTTAAAGGCTACAAGATTCCTTCAGACCTGCCGCTGATTGTTCAGTCCAAAGTTACACTCGGTACGTCAGGCGCTGTGGAAACCAATGTTATTGATGGTTTCTTAAGCGGTGATCCCAATGATGTTCTTAATACCGGCATGCAGGAAATTGTTGCCGGCACAAAAACAGCTCAGCAGGTTGCCGAAGAAGTTGAAGCACTTCGTTAATTTTCAGGCAATTTGAAATCAAGAGGGGGGAGTTTTTTCCTCCCCCCTCTTTTATCAGGAGAATAATGTGAAAGCACGTGATCGCAAGGCCCTGGGCAGTTACCTGATGTTCATTCTTCCCGGTGTGATAGTTTATCTTTTTGTTGTTGCTTATCCCGTCATCTATTCATTCTGGATGAGTCTGACAAACTATAATCCTATTATACCCGGAAGGGAGTTCAAATTAGTCGGACTTTTCCATTATAAAACGATGTTTCAGGATGCCAGGTTCTGGTATGCATTAAAGAATAATCTTATTGTTGTATTCGTATCGGTATTCGGACAGATACCGATCGGTTTCATTCTGGCCTATATTCTTTTCAGAAAGCTGATTGCCGGACGTTTCCTGTTTCAGGCAATGATCTTTCTGCCGAATTTCCTGTCGACAATCGTCGTAGGAACATTATGGAAGAAACTGTTTGTCGCCAACGGACCTGTTTCCAGAATCATGCAGTTATTATCCGGAAATCCGGACGCCCAGTTCAGAATGATGCTTGATCCGAAGACCGTTATGATTCCGATAGGCTTTGTGCTGATCTGGATGTATACAGGTCTTTACATGATAATATTTCTGGCAAACCTTCAGAAAGTGAATGAAAACATGATAGAAGCTGCCAAAATAGACGGGGCAAGCGAAACGCAGATATTTCTCAAGGTAATTGTTCCGATACTGTCCGGAACGATACTTGTTTCAACAATACTGGCAATCGCGGGATCAATGAGAGGATTTGATCTGATTTTTGCCATTACGACCCAGGGAATAACCAGGAATAATGCCCTGGTACTTCCTGTATTCATGTATCAGACCGCGTTTATGGACTATAACAGTGATCTGAGGTTTGCCTACGGGGCGACAATAGCAAATACGATAATTTTCATAAGTGTCGGCCTGATTCTGTTGAGCAGATTTATAGGCAGAAAGCTTGATACAAACTAGAGGGATAATTATGAGTGATTCAAAGCAAGCAGCAGGTTATAAAAGGACAGTTGGATACTGGGCAGGAAAAACAGTATCCTATTTTGTATTTATCAGCTGGACATTAATTACACTGTTTCCTCTTGTCTGGATGGGGTATTCGTCTTTCAAATCCAATGAAGAACTGACGCGCAATATGTTTGCATTGCCGCATGATCTTTTTGACAACAAGGATGACGCATATGTGGTAATAGATGGAAATATAATAAATGTAAGAAATCAGAGGGATTATGACCCTGCGGTAGACAAACGCGAAAGACTGGTAATAGAATCAACTGCAATCGGACCGCAGCGCAGGCATCTTGTTTTCTTTCTTGTAAAGGAAGATCTTTCTCTGGAATTGCAGCAGCTTGAAATCGGCGACACTCTGGAGGTTAATCAGCTTCCGGCAGGAATACGGGCAAAAATCAGCTGGAGAACCATCTGGTTTAATTTTATAAAATCCTGGGAGACCGGAAAACTCGGTCTGGGTTTCCTTAACAGTACTCTTTATTCAACAGTCTCCACATTCTTTATTCTGCTCCTTGGACTGATGATCAGTTACGGAGTCAGCAAGATGCCGTTTAAAAGGATATCCAAAATTGTTGTCGGGATGATAGGTCTCGGCTACCTTATCAGCCTGCAGGCGGTAATAATCCCGCTGTTTTTGATGCTCAGGTCGGTGAATCTGGTTGATAATCATCTGGGGATAATTATTGTATACGTAGCTTTCGGGCTTCCGATAGCAGTGATGCTTGCAGCCCAGTTCATGAACGGGCTGCCGGACAGCCTTATTGAATCGGCGCATATGGACGGGGCAAGCCCGGTAAAGACCTTTCTTAAAATCATAGTTCCCATGTGTACACCGGTAATTGTAACAATAAGTATAATAAGCGCACTTGGCATCTGGAATGAATTCATGCTTGTCCTGGTAATTGCCAGTTCGGACAAGACAAAATCGCTGCCTGTCGGTATTTTTTCGTTTTCAAGCCTTACAGGGACACAGTTCGGCTGGCAGCTTGCGGCCCTTGTCTATGCGACCATACCTGTCCTTGTGGTTTATATTATATTCCAGAAACAGCTGGCGGAAGGAGTTGTCGGCGGAGCAATAAAGGAATAGTTATTGCTCCTTTTAAACTTTTGGCTGCCCCCGTCCGGGGGCAGCTGTTTATTGAAAAAAAAAGACAGCATGTTTTTTCATGCTGTCTTGTTGTCTGGAAAATATAGGAAAATCGATTAACGGGGTGATCTTTCCCGCGCTTCTGAGACTTTCAGTTCTCTTGCCTGAAACTCTTTTCCATTCAGTTGTTCGATCGCAGCAGCAGCTCCATCTTCTGTTTCCATTTCCACGAATCCAAATCCTTTGGACCGGCCGGTTGCCCTGTCTGAAATAATTCTTGCTGAGAGAACAGTTCCGTACTGTCCGAACAGTTCTGTAAGCTCTTCTTCTTTTGTTCCGTAATTCAGGTTGCCGACATAAATCTTATTTGACATCTGTACCTCCGCCGTTAAGGCATAACATTTGGTATAAAAAGCGTTCTCAAAAGGTTGTGCTTCTTTCTGTTTACATTTCTCGGAAGTTATCTCGCCGGCGGGCAGAAATCAGAGGAAATGGCAAAATCAGGAAAAAAAGTCTTTTGAAATAACGATACTCCTTATACTCATGCAAATAATATAACAGTTTTCAAAGGAAGTAAAGAATTTTTAATGGAAAGAACACAAAGAAAACAGAGGGCGCAGAGGGGAAATTATGAATGGGAGACCACGAATAACACGAATGAAATGCGGATTAAGCGAATGATTTGATTAAATTGGGGACAGACCCTGAAACGGCCCTGTCAGCATGAAGACGGGAATCTCTCATTTCCGAACCCTGCCTTCAATTTATTATGGCCGCGGATGGTAAAGGGTAGAGGTAAGGGGCGATTAATCGGATGGAATATTATTTGTAAAAATCTTAAGCAGGTGACAACGATTGTTGGCACCTGCTTTTAAGACCTTTAAATTCGTTTACCGCCGAACACATGTATTGTTCTTGTTCCTGCAATGCATTTTCCACATTGCTCTTTGCCTTTCGGGATATGCAATTCGTCCCCGGGGTCCAGGACAATTTCCTTTTCCCCGATATAAGCCGTATACTGACCGCTTACGCATATCATATATTCATCAAAATCATGGATATGTTTTTTTGACACCTGATCGGAATGACAAGTCCAGTACGCAGCCTGGCTTCCATCCGGACCCTGAAAAAAGTATCCTTCGACATCCTTCGTATTCTGTTTTTGCCGGGGAATCCTGTTTTTTTCGTTTTTCATAAAATCCGGAAAATCTTTCATGTCATTATCCTCCGATTATTTACTTTTTGAGTTTAAAGAAAATTGTCCTGTGCAGCAAGACAAAGCGGGAAAGGCCGAAGACCGGATCCGGAAAAAATAAGTTTCCAGGTTGTGAATTTTAACCGATGGTGTATGCTTTTTATTTATATACAGCTATCCGATCAGGTATGCTGATATTCAGTTTTTTTAAGGAGTCTCAGGGCAAATGACACCGGATCCAGCGGAAATACGGCTGAAACTCGTGGAAATAGAAAATACATCGTCATCAAGCGCTCTTGTGCATTATAATCCCTCTGCAGATCATCTGCACCGCCTATATGGCAGCCCCCCTTCAGACGAAGGCGCTCATAGAACAGGAAATAAGGCGCAAAAAGGGAATAATGAATAATCTTATAGCGTATATATACAATTTGATTCAGGAATACCAGTCTGCTTTTGACAGCCCTTGCCGCAGGAACAATGCGCGGGAACGGGCCTGATTTCCGGGACTTTTACCTGGTTCTGGCAGAGTTGTTCATGGCTTTTACAGAAGCGGGAAAGGACATCGTAAAGGAATTCAACGCAATTGGAAGAGGCATCCCGCTGGATTTTCACAACTACGCGGTGATGAAATCAAAGCTGAATGAGGGCAGAAGATAATGTTCTGCGGCTTGCCGAAGGTGCCGAACACGTATATGCGCCGCAGCCGATAAGCCGCTGTCAGGCGCCATTTTTTTTATTTATTTCTATTCCGATTACTTTTTTTGATATTGGAGCCTTCCTTAATGTAACTTGATCGCCGATTTTCAATTTATAGTATTGACCGGGTCTTACATGATGAAAAGCCTCTCCTATTTTTATTATAAAAAGCGGAGACTCATAACCGGTTTCATTTTTCTCAATGACCGGACCTGTATATATATTTACTATACTGTTCTTAATATCTAAATAGTATTTTCTACTATAAACCAATATTAATAATGCAAACCCAATAAGCAGAAGTGAACCAAAAAATGTAAGAATATTTAACTCTCCAATTTTAATAACTATTATTACAGTGAAAAATAAAATAATCAAAGCAAATATAAGCAGAATAGCTAAAATGAATGATAATTTATACTTTTCAGATTTTTTAAGGCTATATTCTTTTTCATTATGATTTATATCAATTTTCATATTTTATGCTTACAGTATAACCTGGGAATGGCGCCTTACTGCATTATACGTAATTCTATCCCCAAATCATAAAATACACAAACTTTTCATAATTCATAATTATATGCAGACAGCTTAGTAAATGTGTAGTACAATATCCCTGTCATGAAAATAGACCGCCTTATCGGAATAGTAATGTTCCTGCTTACACGCGAAAAAATAACCGCAAAGGAACTTTCGGATTTTTACGAAGTCTCGGAAAGGACGATCTACCGGGATTTTGATGCACTCGGCAAGGCCGGGATTCCGGTTGTGAGTCTTCAGGGAAGCGGGGGAGGCTACGGGCTGGCCGAAGGTTATACCTTAAGCAGGCAGTATCTTGATAACAGGGACATCGAAAGCATTGTTTCTTCACTGCAGGGGTTGTACAAGCTTTCCGGGGACAGCAATTATACCACTGCAAAAAACAAGATCGAAAGCATGCTTTCCCCGTATGACAGGAAAAAAGGTCTGAATTTCAATTCGATAATAAAATTCGATTTTGAACCATGGGGTCAGGACCCGGGGTTTTTCGAAAAAATGAATATTCTGTACAGGGCCGCGCGCGAGTGCAGGGTCTGCAGTATGTCCTATTTCAGCACGAAAGGCGAGGAACTTGACCGTGAAATTGAACCTCATGTAATTGTGTTCAAGGAATTCGCCTGGTATACAATTGCCTTCTGCAGACTCAGAAAGGAATTCAGGACCTTCAAGGTTTCAAGGATTCAGGACATAAAGCTTGCCCCTGCCGGGTTCAGCCGGAAAGAAGCTCCGCAGGAACTGAGCTGGTCGAGTTTTACAAGCGGAAAACCGGAAAAGATCACCCTTGTTTTTGAGAAGAAGGCCAAATCACGTGTGGAGGACAATTTCGACCAGAGTTTTGTCAGGTATCTGGAAGATGGAAAACTGGAGGTAATTATTCATACCCCCATCGATGACTGGATCAGGGGGGTTATTTTAAGTTACGGTTCCCTGGTAAGGGTGACAGAACCGAAACATCTTAAAAATTTTATAAAAACTGAACTTCTTGCCGCAGGGTCTGTTTACACCTGACAGAAAAAATATTTCTTTGCATCAGAACGAAATAAGCATATATAATGTATCTGACAGGAAGCATGAAATGAATAAAAGTGATTTAAAATATTCGAAATTCGGTCTTGTAAAAGACATGCTTGATACGTGCGATGTGTTAAAAGCCCTTGATATTGAAAGAATATGCAGCTTCGGCTGCCCGTCAGACAAGGTGCTTTTAACCGGCGAAGGCTCTTCGCGGATTTTCCCGGCAAAGAACACAGCCTGCAATTCACATATCCATAATTACAGGCAGCATATCATAAGCGAAGGCGGAAGGCAGTCCTGCGATTACAATCTTGACGGGTATTCGGTTTTTATCAGTTCAAATTCGGGGAAAACGGCCGAGATCGTTTCGCTTTTAAGGTCCGGGAATCTTGAAAAAGCTGCCGGTGTTACAGGCATCGCCGCTTTTGACGGGACGCCTGTTACTGATGAAACGAACGAGTCATATGTGCTGTCCTGCGGTAAGGAAAATGCGGTTGCAGCTACAAAATCCGTCATCGAGCAGGCACTGTTTTATGATGTTCTTTTCCGGCAGTTAAACGGAGTGCCTTTGCCTGACAGAACCGAACTTTCCGAAAAACTGGAACAATGCCTTACGCTTGATATAGCTGAAGAACTTACTCAAAAACTTGCCGGCGCCGATGTCATCTACTTTGCCGGCAGGAACAACGGAGTTGCCGAAGAACTTGTACTAAAGACAAATGAAATTGTCCGGCGGAAGGCAATGTTTCTTGAAGGAACATATGCAGTACATGGGATAGAGGAAGTGATGAACCCGGGAGAAGTTGTGGTCCTGATTGATCCTTTTCCCGAAGAAGAGGAGAAAATCAAAACAACACTTGAAAAAGGCGTCGGAATGACAGTTGCTGCCATAGCTTCGCGCGATACACTATTCCCGACTGTAAAAATCCCCTCATATGACGGCTTTGATACCTATCTGCAGCTGTGCACCGGATGGAACCTTCTCGTGGATGCCGGAATAAAGCTGGGCGTGGACCTTGACCATCCGCTCAGGGCACGGAAAGTCGGCAATGAGTTCAGGGGGAAAGAGGAGTGATCCATGTCTGATATACTTGTAAAAATCAAAAAGGAAAACCGGACAATTGCCTCTCCTGATTTCAGGGATACTTTCAAAGACTGGAAAGCAGAACAGGAAAAATGGCTTTTTATTTCTCCCCATGACGATGATGCGGTTATCGGCGGCGGCCTTCTGATTCAGAAAGCGGCGGCTGGAGGAATTCCCCTGCAGGCTGCGGTTGTAACGGATGGAGTGAACGGATACTGCAGTTTTGAACAAAAGGACTCAATAGTCAGCATCAGGGAAAAGGAGGCATCTGAATCTTTCAGGGTGCTTTCGGTAAACTATTTGAGTTTTCTCGGATACCCGGACGGCAATACGGCCGCTTTTTCGGGAAGAAGGAAGGCCGTCAGCGGTGATCCCGACATAATAAGCGGCTTTACCGGGATGCAGAACAGTTTTACGGCACTGTTGAGAAAATTCCGTCCGACAAGACTGTTTATCATGTCCGGCAGCGATTATCATCCCGACCACAGACTTGTTTATCAGGAAGCGCTTATTTCGGTATTTCATGCAGCCGGGGCCATCTGGCCCGAACTCGGTTCTTCGCTAGAAGACCTCCCGGTTATTTACGAGATGGCTGCATACTGCAATTTTAACAGGCTTCCCGATATTCAAATTTCATCAGACATGAAATATCTTGACAGAAAGATCGATGCACTGCGCTCGTATAAATCCCAGACCGGGATAATAGAAGTGCTTGTTGATAATCTAAAAAATTCAGGACCGTATGAATATTTTATTGAACATGAATTTGATCTTTATGATCCTGCAGTTTACAGGAAGCATTTTGAATAGCTGAGACTTGCTCTATCTGCTTCATGCAGCAGGAAAGGTGTGCTGATATACCGGAAGCAGGCAGAAAATCAGCAGCTTTTAGCAAGAAACCGGTTTCCTTTTCTCTATAAATGTATTATAATTCCCTGCAGTCCGTGCTGGATTAATCCCGCAGGCGATAACAATCAGTTCCGGCTGGAAAAACAAGACAGTTTATAATGTATCATTCTGAAACAGGAGAAGTTAATGGAAAGCTTTAAAGCAATCTGCGGCAATATAAAAAACCTGCCATGGCAGGAACAGGCTGAAGGATCTGCCGGTCCTGTATGGAGGTATACTGAAAACCCTGTGATAAACAGAAATCCGCTGCCCGGAGTGGGGCGGATTTTCAACAGCGCAGTTCTTCCGCATAACGGTGGATTTGCCGGTATTTTC
>CAZKOK010000035.1:0-3147 GCA_964554355.1 uncultured Spirochaetia bacterium
AAATACCGCCGCCTGCAGCCCATGCATAAATTATGGCATTGTGCGAAGGCGGTATTATAATGCCCTGTGTTGACGACGTAATGGTTACATTAACAGAAAAGTCCTTGTCATATCCTTTGGCTTCCATTACCGGAATCATGATTGCCCCGATGGATGAAGTATCGGCCACCGATGAGCCGGAAATCCCTCCGAAAAACATACTGGCAATAATATTGACCGAAGCCAGCCCGCCGCGCATCCAGCCGACCAGCAGGCTTGAGAAATCAACGATCCGCTTGGCTATCCCTCCCCTGGCCATGATGGTCCCTGCCAGTATAAAGAAAGGAATGGCCATCAGGCTTGAATTGTCCATCCCGTCGGCTATTCTCTGAAGAACGATTTCCAGAGGTGTCCCCAGAAATATTCCTGTAAGAAGTGAAGACAGCAGCAGTGAAAATGATATCGGAAGGCCCAGAATTATCAGGACCAGAAATGACACAATTAATAAGTACGCACCCACGCTAAACCTCCTGCTCCGGACAGGTTTTTTCAACACTTCCGGTTTTTCTTTCGGAAAAATCAGTAAAGATCTTCTCAATTACGAACAAAATGAAAAACAATCCTGCCAGAGGAATCGGCAGATATGAAATACCCACTGAAATCTTGGTCGCCGACATCGTCTGATTTCTCATTTCCCAGGCAAAGATAATACCCCAGACAATCATGAACAGACTGAATAATCCGATTATGATATCAATGGCAAAATACATCCTGTTCCGCAATTTCGGTTTCATTTTCTGCAGAAAAAAGTGGATCCCGAGATGCATGCGCTCACGGTAGACCACGGCCGCCGCAAGAAGACCTGAGTAAACCATCAGCATAAGCGTCGTTTCTTCCGAACCGGTAGGAGTATAGCTGAAAATTTTTCTGGTAATAACCAGAGAAAATATAATAAGGACCATAATGCAAAGCATTATGCCTGTAATAATCAGAATAATTTTCGCAAGCAGATCCATTGCTTTTCTGTACTTTTCGAGAAATTTATTCACTTTTCTCTCCCTTTGCCTGAACAGCAAAAATGCGGACCTCCTTCACGGCAGCCGTCTCAAACCGGCAGCTGCGAATATGAAAATCCGCCTGACAATATAAGGCAAGGCTGTGCATTCAGCCTTGCCTGAAAGAAGTAAAGCTGTTATTTAACAGCCTGAATTCTGGTAATCCAGGACTTAAGCTCGGGATACATAGCATATACCGGAGCCATGGCATCGATAAAAGGCTGTTTGTCGATTTCGGTAATAATTTCAACACCGGCAGCCTTAAGCTGATTGAAAGATTCTTCAGCCATTTTTGTCCACTGTTCACGCTGGTAAGGAACACTTGCTGCTGCTGCTTTCATTAACAGGGCCTGGTCGTCTTTGGAAAGTTTGTCCCAGGTTTTTTTGCTGAACAGAACAATTTCAGGGACCCTGAGGTGTTCATCCTGTGTGTAATATTTGGCAACTTCGTAATGACTGCTTGTATAGAACGAAGGATAGTTGTTTTCAGCCCCGTCGATAACACCGGTTGAAAGCGCAGTATAAACCTCGCCGTAAGCCATCGGTGTTGCACTTGCGCCTAGCGCGTTAACCATATTAACGAATACTTCATTCTGCATTACACGGAATTTCATGCCTGCAAGGTCAGTCATTGACCTGATGGATTTTTTCGTATTGTAAAAACTTCTCTGACCTGATCCGTACCAGCCGAGACCGATAAAGCCGTGTTCCTCGACCTTTGCAAGAAGTTCATCTCCGATTTCACCGTCCATTACCTTGTAGCAGTGTTCTTCCGACCGGAAAACATACGGCAGGGAAAGAACATTCAGTTCGGGAACAATTTCGCCGACAGGCCCGACACTGACCCTTGCGATATCAATTGCGCCAAGCTGAGTCTGTTCGATTGTCTCTTTTTCTTCACCAAGCTGTTTTGAATCATACATTTCAATTGTAATGCGTCCGTCAGTCCATTCACTGAGAAGTTCTCCCATCTTCAGAATGCCGAGAACCGTGGGATAATCGATTGGATGTGTGTCCGCTGCTTTCAGCACAATTTTTTTCCCGGAATCTTCTCCGCTGCCCTTTGCAAATACAAAAGCCTGAGAAACAGCAAGAACCAGCAGCACCAAAAGGATTTTTTTCATCTACTTTGCCTCCTGAGTCCGCCTTTTATAACTGAAATACGAATGCATCCCGGTTACAAGGCTGAACTTGATTTTGGATATCTTATAGCATATTCCATGCCAGGAAATTTCAGAGGAATTTCCGGGTCCGGATATTTTCCGGGGTTTTTTAAATAAATGCCGTAAAAACCTGCCGTGAAAAAAACAGTATTTACATAATTCGTTTTAATATAATGAATTAGGCTTTTCAACGCCCCGCCGGACCGGCATCATGGCAAAGGCAGAAAAAAAAGGCAGACAGCCCCGCCGCCTTCAGAACATCCTGCAGCAGGGAAAAGATGCTTCTCCTGTTAGGCAAAATATTCCCAGCAGTAGGTAATTTTTGCCCATCAAGTCACTCCGTACTAAACAGGTATTGTAATCTCCACAAGGCCATGGTGGTTTTCATCGTTCCCGGCAGTAATATATGCCCCATGCGCCATAAGGATACGCCAGGACAACGAAAGGCCAAGGCCGGTCCCTTCCGGTCTGGTCGTAAAATACGGATCGAAAACCTGGTCCAGCATATCTTCATCAAAACCGTTTCCTGTATCGTGAACGGAAATCAGGATTTCGGTTTTTTCGGTAAAATCAAGAGTTACCGTAATTTCATGACGGATATCTGTTTTACCTGATTCCCTGATTGAATCAACCGCGTTCTGGATAATATTGCTGAATACTTCCTCCATGCGTATGATATCAATATAAATATCGGGTACGGGCCTGAGGTTTTTAAATGCAAGGGAAATGCCGTATTTGTCCGTTATAAAGCGGTATTTTTCAATGACAGCACCCAGCAGCCGTGAAACTGAATATTCGATTTTTTCGGTCTCCTCAACATGGGCGAAATTAAGTACCTCATTAATAAAGCGGTCGGCATTGGATATTTCCTGGTCGATAATTTCCAGGTTTTTTTCAAGCCTGCGTTTGTCCCCCTTAAGCGACTGGGCGGCAAGCTGAATGACATGCAG
>CAZKOK010000035.1:3247-14140 GCA_964554355.1 uncultured Spirochaetia bacterium
CCTCTTTCACTTAATCCGACCATATTGAAATCCTTGTGAATAACAATAATGGACCTCGGGTTGACTACCATCCATGAATCAAAATCCTCAAATGTAAAAAAACTGAATACCCAGTGAAGCGTATCAAGGCTCATTGTGGCTGTCAGTATCTGGACTGTCTTTCCGTTATCATCATATATGGGAGTTCCGATTATAAAATGGTCCTTCAGCACAGAACCGTAACGGCGCGGGCCGTCATATGTAAACAGCGCCCCGGTTTTAAAAAAGAGGTCCGTATACGAATGATCATCAAGAAAATCGGAAGTATTATCGCTTTTCCAGTAGCTTCCGTCCTCATTAATTAAAAAAAGCGAATTATACCTGAATGAAAGCATATCATTCCATTCCTTGAGATAAGCATGTATCTCTTCAGTACTCCCGGTATGGAAAAGAGGAATTCTGGAAAGCTGAAGGATTTCCGAGACCCTGGACAGGAACCAGTCATCAATACCCTGAACAACCATCGAAAGCGAAACCTGTTTCTGCCGCAGGGCGCTTTCCTTGTAGGATTCGCCGATATACCCGGCACCCCCGGCGATAAACAGCGAATAAAGTACAATTACGGGGATCAGAATATGTATGAAAAATCTCGTCCTTATATTCTTCATAATTATGAAACCGTCTCTCTGCTTCGGTCCGACATTCTATTCATCCGAATTAAGCTTGTAGCGAAGACCTCGCAGTGAAATATCCAAAGCTTCCGAGGCTTTTGTCCTGTTGCCGTCATACTGATCAAGGACCCACCTGATATATTCATCCTCAAGCTTCCTGAGAGGCTGTATTCCAAGCGCAGAAAACTTTCTGCCTGGTTCCTTTTTCGGGTCCGGCGCCGATAAAAATGTCAGGTCCTCTTCCTGGACCAGTTCTTCATTGCAGATTATGCTTGCCCGGTCAACACAGTTCCTGAGTTCCCTTATATTTCCCGGCCAGGAATATTCAGCAAGCAGGTTTTTCGCATTTTCCGAGAATCCGCATCCCCTTCTGTTTGAACTGATCTGAAAATGCCTGAGAAACCATTCCGAAAGCGGGATAATGTCCTCTTTTCTTTCCCTTAACGGCGGCAGGAAAAGAGGAAGCACATTAATTCTGTAATACAAATCTTCCCGGAATTTTCCTTCCTGCACCAGAGTTCTCAAATCGCTGTTTGTTGCGGCAATAATGCGCACATTTACATTTATTCTTCTCGTTGATCCAAGAGGAATTATTACCTGCTCCTGAATAAATCTGAGCAATGCCACCTGGGCCTTCGCCGGAAGTTCATTCACTTCATCAAGAAAGAGAGTACCTCCGTCTGCTATCAGGAGTTTGCCTGTCATGCGTTTATGGGCCCCGGTAAACGCACCGCGTTCAAATCCGAACAATTCGGATTCAATCAGATTTTCAGGGATTGCTCCGCAGTTTATCGGCACAAAACTTGCTGCTGAACGGCTGCTTGTATTATGAATAAGCCTTGCAATCATTTCCTTCCCTGTCCCGGATTCGCCCTGAAGAAGGACTGAAGTTTTTTCTTCGCTTATTTTGTCAATGGTTTTATAAATAGCCTGCAGTTTCTGGTTTTTTGTTTCATAGAGAAAATCCTGGGTCCTGCTTAATTCGTCTTTTAAAAACCTGTTCTGATCAACAAGCTTTCTGTGGTTAATTGCCTTATCTATGATAATTGCAAGTTCATCCATCTGGATGGGTTTTGACAGATACTCAAAAGCACCCTTTTTAAGAGCTTCGACAGCATTTCTTATGGTTCCATGTCCGGTGATGATTATTACCGGCATCTCCGGATAGACCGCAATACAGTGATCAAGCAGTTCCATGCCTGAACGTCCTGGCATCCGCAAATCGGTAATCAGAGTGCGGTATGCTGTCTGCGAAAGCAGTTTAAGAGCATCATCAACGGATTTGACAGAATCAACACTGAATCCGCGGCTGATTAAAAGATCACCCATCAGGTCCAGCGCTGTAGTATCATCATCAACAAGCAGAAGTTTTCCGTTTTCAGTCATTCACATATAATAAGATGCACCCCGACCGCAGTCAACAGAAAATACATAAAAGCAGGAAAAGCTTCACAATTGCCCCAACTTCCTGTATATTTAAAAAAAACAACGGAGGCAGACCTTGGCTGATTTAAATGACAATGAAGATCCCCAGGCACTTAAGGAATATGTTCTTACCCTGATAACCGAAAATAGAAAACTGGACAAGGAAATTGCCGCAATTCAGGATGAAATCCGGCTCTGGGCAGGCAGGGTCAAACTTGCCGCAGACTCAGGCAGAACAGATCTGCAGTCGCAGGCTGAAATCAGGCTTGGAGAAATAAAACAGAAACTCGACCGCAGAATGAATGAAAAATCATCGCTTGAAGGTGAGGTTAAAACTCTTAAGAGAAAACTGCTTTATCTTAAAAACAAACCTGAAATGTCAGTCGATGCAGATCTTCTGATAGCACAGTTTGACATGCTTCTCGGTGAAAAAGCCGAAGAAGACGAACTGGAAAAAAAGTTTGCTACATTCGAGGCTGACTCGATGCTGAATGAACTCAAAAAGAAAATGGATGAATAATTTTCCTTTTCAGACGCTTACTGTTTTCGGTCATCGGGGTTTTTCAGCAAAAGCCTGTGAGAACACCCTTCCCGCTTTTGAACTTATAAAGAAACATTCAATCCCGGGAGTGGAACTGGATCTCCATCTCTGCGCCAGCGGAGAAATCGTCATATGTCATGACTTCTCAACCGGACGGGTATTCAGCGAAGATCTGCAAATAAAATCAACAGGATATTCCAGGCTTAAGTCCCTGAAAATAAAAGATAAATGCAACATTTCCAAAAGCCCTGACGGCCTGCCTCTTCTTACTGAAGTTCTTGATCTTCTGGGGAAAGATGTTATCTGGGATTTCGAAATAAAAAGCAGGGCTTTAAATAACACTGAGCTTATGGAAAAAACGATTGGACTCATTGATCAGTACGGATTAAGAGATCAGGCGATTATATCTTCATTTAACCCGTTCTGCATTCGTACAGCCCGAAAAATGGGTATCAGAAACACCGCGCTTATCTATTCAACCGACAAGGATGTCTATTTTTTCCTGCGCAGGGGAGAAGGCAGAATAATTACAAAAGCCCTGCTTGTGAAACCGGACATAAGGGACCTTTCCCGCAGCTGGAATTCCGGAATCCTGAAAAAAACCCCTGAAAGAATACTTGCCTGGACAGCTGATGATCCGGACCTGGCTGAAAGTCTTTATAAACAGGGCGTTCGCGGATTCATAGCCAACGACCCGAAGAAAATCCTGGAAAGACTCACGCTGCGGCGCAACGACACTACGAGCGGGATGAATTAAGAAAATTCCAATAACTTACATGAGAAAATTATATTTTACGGAAGTCATTTAAATTTTAATTCAGCTTTGCCCCCATAGCGTCGTTGCGTCGTCGCGTGAGGTATTAACAGGAGGGTCTACTGGATAACAGCAGAAAGACCGCCGATGATGCCGTTCACCGTCACGCCGTTTACACCGAACATCGACAGCATTCCGGCTTCAATCTGCATCCTGAAGTTCTTTGAAAACTGTATTGACGTGCTTAATGCGAATCTCGATCCGAAATGAGACAATTTCCATTCAGGCGCAAAACTCTGGGCCAGGCCTATATCAGCAGAAAAATCAAACCGCATCTTTCCAAGAAGTCTGGTATAGGTCCCTCCTGCGTAAACAAGCAGCGGATTTTCAGCGGCATCATAAGCCAGCCAGCTTATGCCGACGAGGGGCCTGATATACGGGAATCCTCTTTTAAAACGGACTTCGGCAGCGCTGTCAAACCCGATATTCCAGTCAGTTATATCAAAAAAAACCGAAGTACCAAGGTCAAGTTCCACGGCGGAATCAACATACTGTGTAATAGATATCCGGTCCTCAGAGGCAGGCTTTTTGCTGACAGCGACTTTCAGATATTTTCTGGTTTTATCCAGCACGATACCATACCCGTCACTGCCGATTATGCACTCATCCCCAATATTAATCTCTTCCTGTATATCAAAAATCCAGATACTGCCTGTAACGGCAAACTGAAAATCTCCTCTGTCATAAAATTCAGTATCTGCCAGTGCAAAATGGATCTGATCTTTCAAATATTCCAAAGCCTTCCGGTCTGCATCATCAGTACTTTCTTCAGAGGAAGCCGCTGTTACAAACGATGATGCGGGCAATATTTTACGGCCGGCGATATCTGCCGCGATAAAGGAAATTTTTAATTTTGAAAAAAAGCAATTATTTTCACTTGTGTGATCCTGCTCATCAAGCAGAAATGCAAAAAGCCATCCGCCTTCGGCAAGTTTTTCCGAAATTGATATCCCAAGATCATAAATCTCGGCATTCTGAAATATGTTCTCTATTTCCTGCCATTCATCCGGAAAAGCTGCAGGTGAATAATTTATTACATATGGTGAAAACTTCTGCTCCCTGAAATATTCTTCTATCTGTGAATTGCAGAAATCAAGATTTTCAGCGCTGAGTCCCGGAACATTAAGAGGAAGGATAAATACATTTGTTTCCGCATTAAGAGATACTACAGTAATTAATAGAAAAAAAACCGAAATTGTATGTTTAATCATGAGGTTAAATAATAATCGAATCAGTATCCCGATTTACTTTTATAATAGCGCTGGATTCCTTTGTAATTATAATATTGTCAATCAGCATTGTTTCGTCGCTTCCGTTTTCAAGCATAATTGAAAAATCCTGCTGATCAAATTCCGTCATCAGATATTCATTCCCGTTTGAATAGAGACTGACAATACCTGCGTCAATCGAAAAGGTCAAAAATCCCGGATAATCAGAATCAAAGGGAATCCGTCTGTTTCCCAGAATATAAGTCCGGTTACTGTAATCTATACCTATCTGCATGCTTTTATCTTTACTCTGAATGGTAAGATTCAGCAGGATCCCGTTGGCCTGCTCCCATGAAAGACTCAGAGAACTTATTTCATCGTGAATCGAAAGTCCGTCTATTTTTGCAGCCTGCTGTTTTCCAAGACTCAGTCTGCCCTGATATAAACTTCCGGAAAAATTATCCCTGTAATTAATGCCTGGTCCGGATCCGTCAAATCCGTCAGCAAAAACAAGATTATCTCCGTAAACATTTTTCGCATACATTTCACGATAAATACCGTCGCAGACAGAATTTCTGCCTTCGTTGTTTCTGTAATAAATTCCGAATTCATCAATCAGACCTGTAAAACCGTTTTCTCCGGAAATCTGTGACCAGCCTTCCGATACATCAACTGACAGATCTGCAATTGCTTCACTTTCACTTTCATATATCTGCATACCATCGGCAAACCAGCGGAAACCAATTTCCCGGCCGTTTTGAAAAACGCTTAATGCAAGATTCTTTACGGTTTTTTCCATTTTCCCGGGAGGAATTACTGAAGAGAAACTGCTGCTGCCGATTGATAATAAGGCTGAAAGCCGGTCTTCGTCTGAAAAGGAAATATAAAAAGATGAATCGCCTGACTCACAGGAAAAGAGGTTCCCCCCTTTCTGCGGGAAAGGAATTACTCCTTTCATCATAAAAGTAAAATCCAGAATTCCGGTTGAAACAAAGGGAATTACGGGACAATCCATATAAAAACCATTTCTTCCGTTCATTTTATAGCCGAACAATTTATCCTCGAAAGCAAGTACCGGCTGACCAATGATCTGAACATCCCTGTCTGAGTCGGTGAAATCGCTGTATTCGCCCCGGAAATGCATAAGTGACAGAAACTGGCTTTCATTGAAACTGAATTCATTTGGATCAGGAGTCTGCTTTTTATTAACAAACAGCTGAATTTCCGAATACCCTGCTCCTTCACTGATTCCGGAAAAACCGGCAGGCGGTTTATAAGGATACAATTCAAGTGAAATCCGGTAGACCCCATCCTGCTTTGGAGAATGCCACTGAAGCTGGTCAAGTCCTGAGGAGAGATATCCTTCCTTGTAAATTTGCCCTCCCATTGTCCAGGTAATGTACGGATCGCTTCCGCCTGTATCAATGGAAGCAAATATAAGCCCGCCTGAATCAGGATAAATAACCGGCGGATATGAACTGAGATTAACAACTGACGAAGCGTCCCTGTAAACAAAAAATTCTTTTCTGGTTTCGGCAAGCGTGCTTGAATCTTCGTACAGTGAAAATACAAAATAATAAAATCCATCCTCAAGCTCGGGAATTTCCACTTCAGGCATATATTCCCATTCTGCAAGATCTTCAATTGTATATTCAGCAATAAGCTGTTCGGTATCCGAATAAAGATTAATTATCAGTTCCTGATCTGTCTGCGAGTCATCATAATTTACTACGCTGAGTGATATAACCTCTCCCGAAGCAAAAACAGATGCCGTACTTAAAATCTCAATTTCAGCACCTGCCCGGCCTGTATTATCAAGCGGAAAAAGACTCTCATTCGAGCAGGAAAAAACAGAGAGAACGATTATTGCCAATACAGAAAAACATACCTTTCCCATAATACTAATATAATTGTATCACACCAGTGAGGAAAATAAAATCAGGGAATCCCCTAAAAGAAGTTATTTTATAAAAAAAAGACTAAAAAACAGCCAAAAACCATATCTACACGCTATATATGGGGCATCAATCAAATATTTTATTTAGTGAACGCTATATACCTCACGCTACGACGCAACGATAAAAGCGACGCTACGTGAATTAAATTCAGGAAAATCTTAATAATTTCCATGAAAAAATAAAACAACAATGAAATCTTTAAGATTTTCATTTTTCATTATTATCACTGCGCCGTTATATCCGTCGCGTCGTAGCGTGAGATCATTCCTTTTGGGCATTTTAATTTAAATAAAAAGGCTGTCCCGAAAGGACAGCCCTGATTGATCAGAAATTCAAATCGGATTTGGGAATATCCCCCTGCGGGACTCCGCCGCCGCCGTCAAAAGGATTTCCGCCGTTGAAAATATCATTCATTATATCTGAACCGATTCCTCCGCCGGAAGTGACTTCGTCAATTTTGAGGAACAGCTTGAACAGTCTTCTTGTTTCAGCGAGCTGCCGCTTAAGATTGTTCTTCTGGGAGGCAAATCCCGAGAAAAAAGCTGTTGATGAAAGAGAATCATCAATCATACCCATACCGATACCCATATCATGATACCGTTCAAGGGTCTGAATTGAATAGTAAATATGTTCAAACATCGGGAAAATGCTGCGCATTTCAAAAACAGGACCGCTGACTTCTTTCTTTGCTTCTATCATCATACCGAGAGAAGCACCTTCCATTACGCCGTATTTTTCAAGCGAGGTGCGTACCGTTTTAAGTTTTTCAAAGGCAAGCAGGAATTTCGGAAGCATATTGTCATAGAGCCCTGCATAATGCTTGATAAATGTTTTTGCGCCGGATTTGAAAACCTGCTCCCTGGTATTTACCCAGAATGTTTTATACATTTCAATATCATCAACTCCAACCTGATAACCGCGGACATTGGAATCATAGTCTTTCCTTACAATAGTCCCCGGTTCAGCATTTGCCTTGTAATCGCCTTCTTCCTGTTCCACTGCGACTTTTCCTTCAACACAGGTAATAAGCACTGAACTTTCAGGTGCAATGGAAACTTCGAATTCAGTACCGCGCACACCCATGATTGCTGACTCTGTCTGTACGTCAACTGCATTTGAACCTGCAAGTTTTGCAACTTTCAGCGACAGCGAACCGGCAAGCAGCTGGAAAGTAGTCTTGTTTCCACCCCCGCTTACGGCTGCTCTTTCAAAATAGAATGCCGAATTTTCGGAAATTTTAACAATTGTACCTGAATTTCCGGGAGTCTGCACTTCCACCTCTACGTAACTGTCAGGCCCTGTTTCCACAAGATCATAATCTGCAATTTCAAGCCCGATATCCACATCCCACCAGTCAAGAGGTTCTCCGTCACGGTACACATCAACCGTACCGTCAATCCATGAAATTGAACCAATAATATCTTGAGCAAATCCCGCAAAAACTGCAGAAAAGATGAGTATCAGAAAAATTATCGTTTTTTTCATCTTTCTTCCCCTTTTATTTAAGGTAACAACAATACAAAATATAGCACAGGCTAATATCGTATTCAAATTTAAAAACCTTTTTTAGTCAAAATTCGATATTAAGATTTATACATTTTAATACTTTTTCAGCCGGCCCACAACCTGCATAATTCAACTATTACTTTTGCAGAATTGACCATTACATCAAGACTTACCCATTCCCTGACAGAGTGAAAATTCTGCCCTCCGGTAAAAATATCAGGTGTCGGGATTCCCATTTCACTCATCCGGGAACCGTCCGTACCCCCTCTTATTATTTTTTCCCTCGGTTCCATTCCCGTATTTTTGACCGCCTGCCTGAGAAAATTGAGAATTCTCGGGTCTTTATCAATAAACTCGCGCATATTTACATACTGTTTTTTTATATCTACGCTAATTTTTCCGCCGGGTGTGGACTTTTCAACAGCTTCTGCTATCGCTTTTACGGCATCTATTCTCTGACTGATTATATTGCTGTCAAAATCCCGAAGGTATATTTCAAGCAGGGCATTATCAGAATTTCCCCTGATTTCCATGGGATAATAAAAACCGTACCTTCCGTCAGTAGCCTCAGGACTTTCTGCCTGGGGAAGAACCTGCAGAAAACGCGACGCCATGGTAATTGCATTAACCATTTTACCGCGGGCTGTTCCGGGATGTATCATTACGCCTTTAAAATTTACTACAGCATGATAGGCTGTAAAACACTCGCTTTCGATAGTTCCGCTTTCATCACCGTCAAGCGTATAGCAGCAGACAGATTTAAGCCTTTTAACCGGAAAGAGATCAAGCCCTTTTCCTGTTTCTTCATCAGGAGTAAATATAATTTCAATTTCACCGTGTTTTATATCAGAATTATTCAGAAGATATTCAACTGCAGTCATTATTTCCGCTACTCCGGCCTTGTCGTCGGCACCAAGAAGGGTTGAACCATCCGAAGTAATAACAGTATTGCCCCTGCATGCAGTCAGTACAGGAAATTCGGCCGGATCAAGCACTATTCCGTTTCCGATATCAATTCTGCCGCCGTCGTAACTTTCCCAGATTTTCGGCTTTACGTTTTCTCCCGGTGCATCTTCGGCCGTATCGACATGCGCCATAAAGCCGATTGCCGGGGCTCTGACCCCGGGGCTTGCAGGTATTCCGGCAATAATATAACCGTTTTCGGTGACATCAACATCTTTCAATCCAAGTTCATGTAATTCTTTTTCCAGAAGACGGATAAGGTCCCATTGTCTTTCCGTAGACGGAATAATGTTCTTATGCCTGTCCGAAGTAGTGTGAATTTTAACATAGCGCAGAAAACGATCAAGAATTTTTTCACGAAACTGATTTTCCATTGTTCTTCCTGCCGTTCTGTATATTATATCGGGGCTTTCAGACGGGAAAAAACATATAAAAAAATAATGTCTTTCCGGAGTTCATCTTTATTTACCCGCAGAAAATTTCGAGAATTTCTTCTTTGGTACCTGAGTTAAGAATTTTATCCCTTGAGTTTTCTTCTTTTAAAAGCTGGCTTATTTCAGCAAGGAACTGAACATGCGGACCTGTCTTGCTTTCCGGAGAAATTGTCATGATAAAGATTGTGCTTGGCTGTTTGTCCAGAGCATCAAAATCAATTCCGTTTTTCTCTATTGCGATGCAGGCTACCATTTCCTCTGCAGCATCGGATTTTCCGTGCGGGATTGCTATTCCGAACTGTATGCCTGTAGACATTTTCTGTTCCCGATCCAGAATACATTCCAGGGCCATCTGCCTGTCTGTGATTTTCCCTGATTTCATTAATAAATCAATCAGTTCTTCAATAACATCGTTTTTGTCTTTTGATTTAAGGCCGATCTGGATTACATCGGTTGACAGTATTTTGTGTAAGTCCATGATTTATCAACGGTATCCCTTAGGGAACTTAATGTCAATAGGACGGAAAAAGCAACAAAAACGGTGTCTGCATAACCCTTTGTGCACTTTGTGTCCGTCGTGATAAAAAAAAGCTGTCTGCAATCAGACAGCCTTCGTATTAAAATATCAGCTGAAATTAACCTTTGTACTCACCCGGTTTGATTTTATTGCCGTATTTGGCCTGAACATCCTTGAACCTGGCAATAGCAGCATCCCAGTATTCGTTGAGTTCTGCAGGCACATTTGTATCTTTGGAAGCAAAGAAAGCTTTTGTTCTTTCAAGTTTGGCGATCCACCTGTCAGTGCGGAATGTAAACAGGTATGTATAGTCTTCTTCGCTAAAAACTTCATCCGGAAGCAGTTTTTCGAAAAGGGCTTTAATGTCTGCATATTTGGGGATTTTGCCGGTAGGCGTATCAATGGCTTCGTATTCGCTGTTGATTCTGCCTTCGGCCCAGTGCAGCCATACCTTCTTGGCCAGCTTGCTTGTCATGAAATCGCCTTCGGGGCTTCTCATGAAATAATTTGTGCTGTAGATTTTGGGTATTTCTTTCATGCCTTCAACAAATTTGATGTTGTTGATTGTATATTCGCCAAGGGGATAGGAAACAAAGTCCATGTTTGCCATCGGGGAAGCGGCCCTTACGCCTTCTTTTCCGAGAGTAGCAGCTGTTGTTTCCGATTCAAGTGTACACGCTTTAAGAAGAATACCGTCTTTCCAGTCCGGGGATTCCTCTACAGGAACTGTAGTATCCGAGTCGCGTCCGCCGTACAGGATACCGGAGACTTTTACACCGTCAGCCTTGTTGAAGCCCTGTTCATCAAAGTTTTCAAGGTAATCGAGTCTCATTGTGTATCTGGCATTTCCATGTGCAACTCCGACTTCATTTCCTTT